>CAMZKK010000191.1 GCA_947311175.1 uncultured Planctomycetota bacterium
ACCACAAAGATGAAGGAGCAAAATGAAGACTTTTGCACGAATGATACTACTGGTAAAAAAATACCCGACACGACTTTTTGCACTTTTTGCTGTTGGGATATTGTATGGGGCATTTAACAGTTCCTTGGTTCTTGTTATCAAATTTCTCACCCATATTCTTGAAAAAAAAAACCACACCTGCTTGGACGGAAGAGTGGCTTGGCAATGTAAGCGTTTCCGTTGCCCTAGGAATTTGCACCATTGCAATCGGCGGCACATTACTCCTTGGCAAATGCACAACCGGTTACTTAAGAAGATATCTACGTTCATGGCTAAGTCGAAAAATTGTTATCGATACCCAGCACAACATCTCAAAACATTTACTATCTATGGATATGGGATTTTTTCAAAGCAGAAAAAGCGGAGAGCTTCTTAGTAGAATGACAAATGATATGCGAATGTTGAGTAGAACCGTATCGATGCTCGGTATTATTATCACCGAACCATTTGCAATTATTTTTGGGGTGGCATGGATTTTTTACCTAAATTGGCAACTTGCCCTGATTAGCTTCCTTGCCCTTCCTCTTGCTGGAATTGTAATCTCCCACCTTTCTCGTAAAATGAGAAAAGCGGCAAAAAAGGCGTTTGAACACCTTGCAGATGCCACCACCGCAATGGTTCAATTTATGGATGGAATAAAAACTGTAAAATCCTTTATGCGTGAACATTATGAGCTAAGTAGATTTACCAAAATTTTACAAAATCTATTTAATGTTGGAATGAAGGGAGCAAGGGCAAGGGCAAGAGTTCGCCCATTAGTTGAACTACTTGCCGGAACCGGAGCAATGATTATTCTGTTTGTTGGCGGAAGATGGGTGCTAATGGGAAAAATGCGATTTGAAGATTTGATGGCATTTTATGGTTCACTCGGACTGATGTATCAACCGGCAAAAAGCCTGTCTAATGCAAACAGTGAGGCACAAGAGTGCCTACCGGCAGCGGAACGAGTCTTCGAAATCTTTGACGCAAAGCCAGAAGTCACAGACAGTAAAGATGCCATTGAGATTGATAAGTTCGCCGAGAAAATTGAATTCAAAAACATTAAATTTTCCTACAACGGAATAGATGATGTCATCAACAACATCAATCTAACCATCAATGCCGGTGACTTGGTTGCCCTCGTTGGACCTAGTGGAGCCGGCAAATCAACCATTGCAGATTTATTAGCAAGATTTTATGACCCTCAAGCAGGAAGTATAACCATTGACGGCATTGACCTTAAAAAAATAAAAATAAATTCTCTGCTATCACAAATTGCCATCGTCAGTCAAGAACCGTTTTTGTTTCACGACACAATAGAAAACAATATCAAATATGCACGCCCCGAAGCAACCGAAAATGAGATTATTGAGGCAGCAAAGGCAGCATCAATCCATGAGGAAATATTAAGTCTCCCTCAAGGATATAAAACAGTTGTCGGCGATAGAGGCTCAATGCTAAGCGGTGGACAAAGACAAAGAGTGTGTATTGCAAGAGCAATCCTTAAAAACTCCCCAATCCTCATCCTTGATGAAGCAACCAGCTCACTTGATACTGAAAATGAAAAATTGGTACAAAACGCCCTTCATCACCTAATGGAAAATCGAACATCATTAGTAATAGCACACCGCCTTTCAACCATTCGCCATGCTGACAAAGTAATTGTATTGGACAATGGCAATATCACAGCCGAAGGCTCTCACGATAAACTGATTGAAGAAAAAGGAACCTACGCCCAGCTTTGGGCATTACAGACAGGATAATTCTAAATCTCACAATCGGAATTAACAATTAACAATTAACAATTAAGGAAGCTCTACGAGCGATATTTAATAAAATGAATAATGAACAGAACAAAAAAACAACCATCCTCCACCTCTGTTCAATAAAAGGGCGTGGTGGAACCGGATATATGGCAAGCAGACTATGTAAATTCATTGCAGAAAAAGGAATGAAAGTAATTGTTGGCTGCTGCAAGGGAAGTAAGGTTGAAGAAAGAGCAATCAAGAATAAACTTGAACTTCTAAGCGGACTTAAATTGAGACGAGGGTTTCATCCCATTAGCCTGTTAAACGATATTATTAAGATACGAAGATGTATTGCCGAAAATAGTATTAATATTATCCACACTTGGCATTCGATTGAATACTGGACCGCTGCAATTGCGACAATCGGAACCACCGTAAAACTTGCTCGCACTCGTGGGCTAGTAACCCCATTTAAGAACAACTTGGTAAATAGGTTCATCCACAACAAAACCGCAATTCTCCATGTTACCTGTAAAAAGATAGAAGACAACTACCGACAAGCCGGCTTTAAGATGGACAATATAAAACTAATCCACGACGGAGTTGATATTAAAAAATTTAATCCCCAAACAAAACCAAAAAACATTCGCTCTGAAATAAATATTTCAAACGAAGGATTACTCTTTGCTGTCATTGGCAGATTAGAGCCGGTTAAGGGGCACAAACACCTCTTGAAGGCATTAGAAATAATAATGGACAAAGGTTATAACTTTAATGTAGTCATTGCTGGTGATGGCTCACTACACAACAAATTACAATCAAAGATAAGAAGCTCGAAATTAAATTCTCGAGTTCATCTTCTAGGAGTCAGAAACGATATCCCTGAAATCCTCACCGCTTGCGATGTATTTATCTTGAGTAGTATAGGCTCTGAAGGTTCAAGCAGAGGTACGCAAGAGGCAATGGCAAGCGGACTGCCCTGCCTAACCACTAATGTTGGAATGCTACCTGATATAATAAAAAATGGAGAAAACGGCTACACCGTCCAACCCAAAAAACCAACAGAAATGGCTGAAAAATTAGAATTAATAATCAAGGATTCTGCCACAATAAAGACAATGGGAGAGGTATCCAGAAAAATGGCAGAAGATACCTATTCAGAAGATATCTTTGCAGAAAAAATTGTCGAAGAATATAAAAAGCAATTAACCTAAATTCCGCAGTTGAAATTTGGATTTATTTTTATTCACGAAGTTTTTCTATTGCATCAATGGGCATCCCGGTAAGTTCAGAGATATCTGAATTACTATCGCCCCTAATAATCATTTTTGCGGCAATGTTTAGATTAGTTTTATTTTCACCTTGTTCAATTCCTTGCTTAATTCCCTGTTTTACTCCTTGCTCATAGCCTAATCTAGTGCCTTTGACTACGCTGGATTTTTGGAGGTAGATAAAATCATGACGCTTGTGTTGTACTTCAAGCTCCTCGGTAGTCATACCTGCTTCATTTATTATTTCAAATGCTTTTTTTAATTCATTACCCATTATTTCCGGAATGTATTCCAGACTACCTGCATTTTTTAGAAAATATATCCATTTGTCGGTTATGTTTTCTAATTGAGATAAATCTTTTGTGAATTTTGGTAACTCCACAAACACAAGTTCGATATCATTGGTATATTCAATTAGTTTCTCTTTTTCTAACAATTTAAAACTATTAATCACTTTTTCTGTATCTGGAAACATATCAAAATCGACAATCGTCAACGCAATCACCGGGTTCAATAAACTATAATCATCACCCTTTACTAATTGCACTGAATACTGCTTTGCTGCATTATATAAGACTCGTTTCTCAAATGACTCGACATTCAATACCTGCATCTCTATTATGACTGTGGTTTTGTCTTCCAGCGTTGCCTTAACATCAACATAAGTATCCTTCATCCCCTTTATCTTTGGGATTGAATAAGGGTCAACAATCGTCAATGATTCTATCTTTGATTCCTTTGGAAAAGAAATCAAAGAATTTAAAAAACTAATAAGTATTGGTACTGACTGCTCTGAACCAAAAACCTTTTTGAACGCATAGTCTGTCTTTACATCTAAAAATCTCATCTGTCTTCCTGATAAAAAAGGTAAAAGGGATATCTTGTTTTTTAGTAATTCTGCGAGCGATTAAAACATCAAATCCACCAGAATAGAAAGCATTCACTTTGACATAATTTCATCCTAACAAAAGCCGTGGCATCGTCATGTGAAATCACAATAAACCTAATTTTCTCAGTTGGGATTTAGAGTTAAAAAGCACACGCTTGTTCATTGTTAATTGTTCATCGACTATTGCAGTTATTTCTTTTTAAAACCTTCACCTGCGACTGCCATGGTTTTGCCTTCAGCGTTTTTTGTTGGAGTGTCGCCGTCCAGTTTCTTTCTGATAAACCAGTGTTCTACGAGGGTGTAGCCGGCTGAGATGGTAAAGTATAGCACCAATCCTGATGGCATTGAATAAAAGATAAACATAAAGAACAACGGCATGATTTTCATCATTGATTGCTGTTGAGACACTTGCGGGTCATCGCTCTTAGGTGTCATACTTTGCTGAACCAATTGTAGTCCGGCATAAATAATTGGGAGTAGATTTAGATACGAGCCAATAAAAGGGATACTAAATCCAAAATTTAAAAGTTTTTCAGGCTGAGATAAATCATCAATCCACCCTGGAATAAATGTCGCTTGACGAATCACAAAAGTCCGAGAGAAAACGCCAAACAAAGAGATAAAAATCGGAATTTGAATCAACATAGGAAAACAAGAGCCCATCTGTGAAACCCCATGTTCACGCCAAAGCTTCATTGTCTCTTCTTGCACCTTCTTAGGATTATCTTTATGCTGAGCCTTTAATTTTTTTAACATTGGTTGTAGCTTTTGCATCTTATGGCCACTTGCAAGTGATTTTTTGGTTAAGCCATGAAGTAGAGTTTTTATGATTAAAGTCATCACAATAATTGCAAAACCATAATTTGGAATATAGGTTGCTATTAATTTCAAAAACTTAATCAATATTTTACTTATTGGCTCAAAGAACCCCACATACGAATAGCTTACGACATTATTGTAAGCAGGTTGAAAGGCAAGAAAATCTTCATCAGCAGGACCGCCATAAAAAGAAAACTTTATTTCTCTTGTGGACTGAGGCCTGATAGAAAACTCAGAACTTTCTCTTGAACTCCAATTGATTTTTGCGCTATATGGCTGAGATTTAATGAAGCCCAAAAGCCCATTATCTCTAGCGTATGATGTCTTTTTAGGATCAAGAGATATGCTTTGTTCGGTTATCTCTTTTGATATATTAAAGTCTTCAATATTGAGGATTGCGGTAAAAAATCGTCCTTTCATTCCGACCCAATCGATATTACTCTTGGTAAGTTTAATTGCCGGCTCGTTTACTCCGTCTTCTTTGTTTTCAATTTGTTTCTTTGAGATTGCAGAAAATGCTGTTGATGTCACCATGTCTGCATCTTTGTTTGCACCATCTCTGCCGACAATAACTTGACAAAGCCCGTATCGACTGTCTGTGTCGTCAGGGATAAAGCCAGAAAGAGCGGTAATTTCCCAAGTAAATGGTCTAATGTTTTTAGTAATGTTTTTGACAATAATATTAACAGTAAAGCCAAATTGTAAATCTTTTTTATTAGTAACGGTTGGCTCTTCCTCAGCAAAGGTAAAAATTTTGGTTACTTTCCAACCATTACGAATTGCCTCCATAATAAGTTGCCTAGCTCCGGTTTGTTCCGATGGCCTTTTTACTATTCGATACACCGCTGTTGCAAAGGAATTATCCTTACCAATTCGCTTGAGAATAATGCTTGCACTATTGTTTTCTATTTTATCTAACAGAGTTAATGGGGTTTTACGTTTAGAGGTTCGATGGTATCCATTAAGTGTGTATTTTTTTAAGGAAGCACCCTTATTGCTAAAGATTGCTTCAAACTCCTTGGTTCTAACAACAATATCCTCAACTTTAATTTTCTCTGTATTTTGAACCTTATTTGATACGATGTTTTGTATCTTTGAATAGCTTTTTGTTATCTCTTGTCCTGATACATTAGACACATCTTTTGTTTGAGAAAAACCTGCTAATGGCTCGTTCAACGATTTTATTTTTTGTTGAGCTTGCTGATGCTGTTGTTTTTCTTTTCTTAGCCTCAATGCTTCGTCATATTTTTGTTGTTGAAAAAATATAATTACCATTGTTACAATCGCTGCTGCAAACAATGCAACCTTCTGTTTAGAATCCATCATTACTCCTGTTTTAAATATGTTGGTTTATCTGTTTGGTCTACCGGATCCCAGCCACCCGTCGAGAAAGGGTTGCATCGAATCAATCGCCAAATTCCTTTAAGTAATCCTTTAATTATTCCTTTTCTTTCAATCGCTTGTTGCATATAAATACTACAAGTTGGTTCATAACGACACAATGGAGGTAAAAGAGGCGAAATAAATCTTTGATACCCCTTTAATATCGCAAGGAGCAATGATTTCACCATTTTCAATATCATAACTCAGTCTCTGTTGCCTTTTCAATTGCTTTTTTAACATTTTTAACAAGCTCAACAAAAGGTATATCGGTCGCACGAGCTTGGGCAATAACAGCGATATTCGCCTTTGGCAACGCCTCAACCATTTCATTAACCGCTGCTCTCAACCTCCTCTTTATACGATTACGCTTAACCGCATTGCCGGTTTTCTTAGGAGCAATAATTGCAACCTTTGGGTCTAACTCACCCGCAACAGCCTTAACCAGCACACATCCACACCTGCCAGCCTTACCTTTATTAAACAAAACGCCAATAGCCTTTTTGCTCTTTAGCCGATTAAACGTCTTTTTCACATCACTCATATTATTTTATTCTTACTATATGACTACTATAATTTTATATAAAAGATAAAAGGGTAGTTAAAATTGGCGGGATGTCAAATTTAATTAACAAGGAACAAGGAATAATGAACAATGGAAGAAGCTCTAAGAACGATATCTAATGAAATAAAAGCTCCTTTAGCGATAGCTAAAGCACCTTCATTTTTAATTGTCAATTTTTAATTGTTAATTAAATTCCGCACTAACTGCGGAATTTTTGGTTAATGGCGGAGAGACAGGGATTCGATTCCGCAGGCAGGATGCCGAAGGAAAGCGTAGCGTAGCGAAGTCCGAAGGATGATGCACAGGACGTGCATCACAACCCTGGGTCACCCAGGGTGAGACATGGCACAAAAAAGAATAATCTATTGCCTGTCCATGGTATTTTTGGTTAATGGCGGAGAGACAGGGATTCGAACCCTGGGTACCATCGCTGGCACACACGCTTTCCAAGCGTGCTCCTTCGACCACTCAGACATCTCTCCTTTACTTATTTATTCAAGGGTTGATTTTTAACAAAAATAGGCTTTACTGTAAAGAAGTTTCTTTTATTATGGGTATTAAGAGAGTAACCATTTTTTTGTTTTAGAGAGATTATACAATGTATAAAAAATACTTTTCTGTAATAACCATTTTTTTATTTTCAATTGGGAAAACATTTGCTGCTGAAGGTTTTATTTCAACACAAATAATAAAAAATTTTCCTTCTTTAAAAGACAAAATTTTTGGGATTGAAGCCTATCGTCTTGGTATCACTGTTTTTATTTTAATTATTTCTTTAATAATAACTACTACCTTTAGATTTCTCTTAAAAAAACGACAAAAACAAGAAGATGACAAAGAACAAGGTGACAACAAAAGTATTATTGGGCTTTTAATTACTAGTGCACAAACCCCTATCCAAATGGTGGTATGGGCAATTTCAATTGCCTGTGTTTTGTCAGTTCTTAAATTTGGGAAAAGTGATGCCTCGTGGGTTGTTCCCTTAATCTATAATCTTGCAATTGCTATGTTCATCTACAATATCGTTGATATAGTTGAATATTATTTTGGGAAGTTGGCGAAGAAAACCGAAAACAAACTTGACGATATGCTTATTCCTGTCGTTAGGAAGTCATTAAAAGTTTTGGTAGTAATTGTATCTTCTTTACAGATTTATAACGCAACTACTGGAAAGTCAATTTCAACAATGCTTGCAGGGCTAGGAATTGGCGGTCTTGCTTTTGCCTTGGCTGCTCAAGATACCATCAAAAATCTATTTGGCTTTGCAATGATCTTGCTAGACCGTCCTTTCAACATTGGAGAAAGAATCAAGCTCGCCGGTCATGATGGCACCGTTGAGGCAGTAGGTTTTAGGTCTGTGAAGATACGAAGACTAGACGGACATCAAGTAGTTATTCCAAACTCTAAGGTTGCCGATGATGTCATTCATAATATCAGTAAACGACCATTTATCAAGAGGGCTATGAATATCTCTGTCACCTATGACACACCACCCGAAAAGATTGAAAAAGGAATTGAAATCCTTAACGAAATCCTCAAAGATCACGAAGGGATGAATCCCGAATTTCCACCAAGGGTTTATTTCAATGATATGCTTGCAGATAGTTTAAATATTTTGGTCATTTACTGGTATTTCCCTCCTCTGTACTGGGATTATTTGGCATTTTCACAAAAAGTTAATCTTGAAATAATCAAGCGGTTTGATGCAGAGGGCATTGAGTTTGCATTCCCAACTCAAACTTTATTTCTTGCTGGAGATGAAAAAAGGAAATTGGATTTATCATCACTACAAAGCATGACTTAAAGAGAAACAAAATCATTTTATTTTATACCACGCTAAAACAAGGACAGCAATATGTTTGACCCAAAAATACTTAAAGAGAATCCTGAAATTGCAAAAAAAGCTTGCCAACTAAAAAATGTCGATATTGATATTGATAGAGGACATAAATTATCTCTTCGCAGGCCTGAAATTATTCAAGAATTAGAACACCTTAGAGCTGAAAAGAACAAGGTGTCTGAACAAATTGCAATGAAGAAAAAAAACAAAGAAGATGCCGCTGAAATGATTGACGCAATGAAAAAAATCGGACCTCAGATAAAAAAACTCGAGCAAGAACTATTTGAAGTAGAAACAGAATTCAATTCAATTTTGATATCAATCCCCAATCTTCCACATGAAAGCGTGCAAGAAGGTGGCGAAGAAGCAAATATCGAAATCTCAACCAATGGCAAAAAACCAGAATTTTCATTTGCACCAAAGCCACACTGGGAATTAGCGGAAAATCTTGATATTCTTGATCAACCACGAGCCGCAAAATTATCCGGTAGTGGATTTGCTCTCTACAAAGGACTTGGTGCTAAACTTGAACGAGCATTGTTTTCTTATTTTATTGACCTTCACACCAGCGAGCATGGCTATACCGAATGGTTTACTCCATTCTTGGTAAATCGAAGAGCAATGACCGGAACCGGACAACTCCCTAAAATGGAAGAAGATATGTATTGCACCGATAAAGGCGATGATTTATTTCTAATTCCAACTGCCGAAGTTTCATTAACAAACATCCACAACAACGAAATTTTAGAACAAGAATTACCCCTTAAATATACTGCATACTCTGCATGCTTTAGACGAGAAGCCGGTGCAGCCGGCAAAGACACCAGAGGAATTATCAGAATACATCAATTCAATAAAGTAGAAATGGTAAACTTCTGCCACCCCGATAAATCATATGAAGAATTAGAACGACTTCGGGCTACTGCAGAAAAGGTCTTACAGAATCTTGGTCTTCATTATCGAGTACTGCAACTCGCTACAGGAGACATCTCATTCGCTGCGGCAAAGTGTTACGACCTAGAAGTTTGGGCGCCAGGGATTGATAGATATCTTGAAGTATCGAGTTGCTCAAATTTTGGTGACTTTCAAGCACGCAGAGCCAATATTAAATTTCGCGATGAAAACGGTAAACCACAATTTTGCCACACCCTAAATGGTAGCGGATTAGCATGTCCAAGGGCATGGGTAGCAGTGGTCGAAAATTATCAACAAGAAGATGGCTCGATTGTTGTTCCAGAAGTGTTGCGTCCTTATATGGGAACGGACATGATAATTAACAATTAAAAATTAATAATTAAAAATGATTGTGACGCTCTGCGTCGTTTGTTTTTATTGCAAGCATGACAATAAAAAAACGATTCCTATTGAACAAATAAATGTGCTAACAAAGGAATCATTAAAATCACCTTTAGCGATAGCTAAAGCCCCTTCATTGTTCATTTTTAATTTTTAATTGTTAATTGTTAACCGAACAACCCCTGCTGCTTTTTTTCTTTTTTCTCCTTCTTTTGAATTTAAATCTACGACTATTGATTTTAATTTGTTTTCGTCTTTGATTAGGTGGCGAAGGAGGAGTGATAGATACTTTCTTGATTCAGTGCTTTGCTTTTCTAAATTTGTTAAAATTGAATCAAGGTGAGATTCATTTGAATTTAATTGCAAGAGGAGCTTTGCAGCACTGTCGGCAATCTTCTTTTTTCTTCCAGCTAAAGCTTCAAGCAAAGCTCTAGCTCCCTTTGTCATTTCAAATGTCCGTAAGGACTTAATCACTGCCTCCTGAACGGAAGAATTTGAGTCGGTGATTGCTCTGAATAATTCCCGAAGAGTCACATCACTCTTTATTCTACCTATTGACCTTGCTGCCTCTGCCCTAACTGCGGGGTGTTTATCTTTTAACAAATCAATCATTGTTGTAATAAGTTGTTTGCTGTGAATATCACCAATCAGCCTCGCAACAAATACTCTTGTTGCCGGATTTTTGTCGTGTGCTAAATCATCAATCTTATGAATTTTTGTTTGGTCTTTGCCATCAGCCATGAGTTTTCTTATTTTATCAGGAATGTCTAGTCTACTATTGGCATAAAACTTAACCAATGAATCAAATGCCGCCAAAACTCCAATGTCATTAATCGTATCTATTGCGGCGTTACGCACTTTCCATACATCATCATTTAAAAATCTAACCACGAGTGGGGCAAGTGATGCACCATTCATCTCACCAATTCTATTCAATACCCTTATTCGAATCCTAAAATCTTCATCTGTAATTATTTTACTCAAAACCTCAAGCTCTTCTTCTTTATCAAGAATCTCTTTCAATAAAATCAGGCATAGATTTCTCGTAGAAAAATCTCCCTTTCGATACGCATTTCTAACATAACGCATCGCTTCTCTTGAGCCATGGCTTGCACTATATTGTTTAATAATTCCTGCAATGGTATTACAAACTGCATTTCTTGGTTTTTCAAGAATAGTTTTTTCATACTTTTTACGCAAAGAATCGGGGACGACTGGAATCAGTGTTTTAGCAAAATCAAAGATATTGAATGCCGTATCTTTGATTATCTGTTTATGCACCAAGGTATCAAAAACACCTGATGGTTTAATATTACTAAGTTTGCCAATGTTGTCTTCAAGGCACTTTGCAACCTCTAGCTTGAAGTTATCAAGTCTAATTGGCCTGGTTAGAATGGGCTCTGCATTTACCTCTTTAAGTTGAATTTTAGCAGTAGTATCTAATTCATCAATGATTGAAATTATAGGAACATTCCAACCGTTTTTTCGTATTTCCTGAGCAAACGCTACCGCATCTCTACTATCTCGTTCGGCCGAAAGAACGACCAAATCAGGCAATCCCTCTTTTAATATATCTAACGCCTCATCGCGCTCAGCGACTCCAACCACATTATGATTTTCAGACTGCAAAACCTGGCGCAGAAGGTGCTGTGAATATGGGAGAGCATCATAAATAACAATTGAATTTTTCTTGGTTTTATTCGAAGTGTTTTGTTTTGCCGAAAGTTTAATTGGAGAATTATCATTTTCCATTACTTCATCTATTTTGTCACGCAATTCGTGAATATTTACCGGCTTTGCGAGAAAGGCCTCTATCTTATACTCAGTCACTCTATTAAGAGTTTCTGTATCTTTCTTGCCGGTAAGAACAATTATTTTTGCAGAGATGCGCCTATCTGCAAACTCTTGTAGCAATTCAAAACCATCAACCTTCGGAATTGCTAAATCAAGAAAAATAAGATCAGGCTTCTCTTCAATACATTTTTTTAAGGCAACAGCTCCATCTTCAGCTTCAGAAACGGAAAAGTTTTTTTCTTTTAATATGCTTGAAAATAATTTTCTCACTGAAGCGATATCATCGACAATAAGTGCTTTTTTATAATTTGATTTGATATTTTTTTTAACAATAATTGTAGGCTCAATTTCGGAACTCAGCCTCGCATCTACCTTTACTTCTTTATTGGTTTTTTTAATTTCAAAAGCTGATGCATGTCTTGCAACAGAAGATGGTGCTACTAAATCATATAGTTTTCTCAATTCTGCGAGATATTCTTCACCTGAGCATGGCCTGTCTTCTGGTTGTTTTTCAAGTAGATGCAAAATCACCCTGTCAAAAACAGGGGGAATATCACTATTAATGGTGCTAGGTACCGGCGGAGCTTCATAAACATGCTTAAAGAGAACAGCAGCCGGCTGTTCCGCAGAAAAGGGAGGTGCACCGACAATCATTTCATAAAACACTACACCGAGACTATAAAAATCAGTACGATAATCAAGAATCATTCCTTGACTCTGTTCGGGACTCATATAGTTAGCAGTTCCGACAATGCTCCCCACCTCTGTTAAATTAGAGTCAGTGGTTTTAGCAAGTCCAAAATCGGTTATCTTCACCACTCCTTTTTCATCAAGCATAATATTTGATGGTTTTATGTCACGATGAATTAAACCAATCTCGGCAGCACAGCAAAATGCCTGCATGACCTGAATCATAATGTCTATTATTTCAATATAGGTAAATTCTCTACCATCCTGAATGTGGGCAGCAATATCTTTACCCCTAACATATTCCATTGCAAAATAATGAATATCTTGCTCACAGCCAATGGAAAAAACCTGAATGACATTGGGATGAACCAATGACGCTGCTGCCCTCGCCTCACGCTGAAATCTTGCGATATAGGTTTCATCTTCGCACAATTTTTCCGACAACACTTTTAGGGCAACCTCTCTATCAAGAGATTCCTGATATCCTCGATAAACCGAGCCCATACCACCCTCACCAAGCTTTTCCATTACTTTATATTCACCCAAATGTTTAAGCATCAATCCACCAACTTTATACTTTCAATCTCGACAATTCCAGAATCGACAATAACTTCCATATATTTTCTTGGAATTGTTGCCCCAAAAATCTCTGTTCCTGTAAAGTTTATATTTTCCAAATTACACTCTTCCAAATTAGCACCACTTAGATTAGAGTATGATAGATTTGAATTTTTCAAATCACTTCCCTTGAGATTTGCTTGGCAAAAATCAAAAAACTTTAATTCTTTGTTTGTCAAATCAAGATTAACGAGATTAACTCCCTCCTTAAGATCAAACGACCATCTATTCCATTCGGCATAATCAGAACTGGCAACACACTCTAAAAGTTTTCTATTTGCGGGATTTATTTTTTTCACAATAGAACTCATCTCTACCTGCAAATCATATCCTCCGGTGATTTTTTTTGATGAAATCACACTGCCTTCAATTTCATAAACAATCTCACCGTCATAAGTTTTTGCAAACAAAATAATGATGTCAATGTCAAAGCCCTTGACGATATTCTCTTTAACCTGCATCTCAACAAGCCCTTCGGAAATCCTACTCACCATTGCTGAACGCAAAGTGTTTCTATCCGATATAGAACCAAATGAAATATTATTTACTCTAAAGGTGGCTTGCTTTATCTCGCTATGATTTGATGCGACAAACTCAATATCCTCCGTTGACTCAATTGCTTCCTCCAAGACTGCTATCAATTTTTCAACCTTTGACAATTCATCCGTCACACCATTTCTCCATTCAGTAGGATTTATCCTAAATTCCGCATCAACTGCTGAATTTAGGTTTATTTTCAATCAAACAAGGCAAACTGTCAAGAAAAATTGCCTTAATCAAAAAACGATTGAAACCATACCTCTAAAAACATAATTGAATATAATTTATGCCCAACATCAGTCCGTCCTTCTCGCCTTGCTTCAAGCAATGTCTTTACCGCAGTAGGATTAAAAATCCCTCTATTTTCAATTTGTTTGTCTGAAAAGAAACTGTTCAACATAAAATCAAGACTACCCTTAAACCAATGCTCTAAAGGAATACTAAAACCCTGTTTTGAACGGTAGATTGCATTTTTAGGAACCTTCTGTGCCGCAACTTTTTTCAAAGCTGTCTTCAGCTCTCCATTCTTGCTAATGTGATGCCTTGCCGGCAATGATATAAGATTTTCCATACAGTGATGGTCTAAAAAAGGAACCCGTAATTCAAGCGAAGATGCCATGCTTACCTTATCTGCTTTCAATAAAAGATCATCAGCAAGAAAACTTTTTATATCAACATATTGCAATCTATTTGTCGGACTAAACCGCAATGATTCCTCAAAGTATGGAGCAATGCAACTTGACTCATCACCGATGATACAATTATTTTGCCATTCACTGGTGAGTAGATTTCTTTTTTCATCCACACTAAAACATGAAAACCATCTTACGTATCGTTCAGCCTGTGGAAGGGCAACTGTTTGCCCAAGTTTTTCACAACGCCTCCCGAATTCTTTAAAGTAATTTGTCTTTTTTAACAGCCCACCGGCAAATTCAGCGAGGAAAGAAAATCCGGGAATACACTTTAATTTTTCAGATTTATTGTCCCAATAATATCTCGGATATCCGCCACCTAACTCATCGCCACCATCACCAGCCAAAGCAACCGTCACATTCTCTTTGGTCATCCGACAAAGCTTCATTAATGCCAAAGCAGAACTATCGGCAAGAGGTTCTTCTAAATGCTTTGCAAGGATGCTTATATCCTCAAAGGAAAAAGATTTAATTATTTTTTTGTGATGATTTGTATTTAAATGAGAGGATACCATCTCTGCAAAACAAGATTCATCGTAATCAGAATTATCGAAACCAATATTAAATGAATCCAAATCAGTCTTCTGTTCGACCGCCAAAGCAGATATCAACGAACTATCAACTCCACCGGAAAGCATCACGCCCAACGGAACATCACTGACAAGACGACTACCAACAGCCTTCCGCAACGAATGCTCAATAATGTCGGTTGCCTCTTGCTCGCTACATCCATTGTTTTCTTTTTCCTCAAGCTGCCAATATTTAGTTATTTTAAACTTGCCATCTTTGTAGATGGCAAAATGTCCTGCCGGAAGTTTGAAAATATTCTTGAAGCCAGTTCTAGGATGCGGAATATATTTATATGTCAAGTAATCACTTATTGCCTGAGGGTCTGGCTTACACTCAATAGAACTATCTGCAAACAAACATTTTATTTCTGAAGAAATTGCTAAAAAATCATTGCCAAGATAATAATACAATGGCTTAATCCCAACCCTATCTCTTGCAACGAACAAACTCTTTTCTAATTTATCATAAATAGCAAGGGCAAACATTCCATTTATTTTACCTAAAATGTCTTGCCCCCATTCAATATACCCCTTAAGAACAACTTCGGTATCACAAGCTGTTTTAAATGAATGACCCGACTGCAAAAGCTCGTGTTTTAATTTTTTAAAATTATATGTCTCACCATTGTAGATAATTGCATAACGGCGATCATCACTCCACATCGGCTGCTCACCATTAGAAAGGTCAATGATTGCCAATCTTCTCATCGCAAGCCCAACCCCGCTACCAGCATAAATACCTTCCGAATCAGGACCTCGATGAATCATTCTTATTGCTGCATCACGAAGCATTGCCTCTGACACAGGTTTATCAATATCTTGGTAAATCCACGCACAAATTCCACACATCTGTCTACCCCTTACAGTTTATCAAATTCGGTATTACCATAAATTTTTTGTAAATCTCTGGTCTCCTCTTCCTGCTCAACCTCTTCTAAAATATTTAGTTTACCTTTCTTTACCGTCAGCCCTTTTCTTAATCCTTCTACCGCAGATGAAAAATCATCCGGTGGAGGTGCATTGATTGTCATTTCCTGTCCATTTACCGGATGACAAAATGTTAGGTTTTCAGCGTGCAAGGCAAATCTCATCAACTCATTAACTGGCGAACCTAGACTGTCTTTATAAAATACCAAGCCATGATTATCACCATAAAGATGATCCGCCACCAAAGGATGACCGATTGCCGACATATGAACCCTTAATTGATGTTGTCTGCCTGTTTTAGGCAAGAGTTGAACTAAGGTATAGTCACAAAATCTTTCTTTTACGACATAAAATGTCTTTGATTTCTTCCCTGCCCCATCTTTTCTAATCCCCATCATTGTCCTATTGGTGCGATTTAATTTTTGTCCAATAGGAAGATTGATTTCGCCTCTATCTTTTTCAATATTTCCCAGAACCAAAGCAAGATAACTTTTACTAACCGTCCGTGCCTCGAATTGCTTTTGAAGAATTCGTTTGGCATCCATATTTTTACTTACCAACACTACGCCACTAGTATATCTGTCAATCCTATTAACTAAGGTTATTTGCTGATGAGAAGGCAATTTATCTTTGTATCGCCAATAAAGAGCGTTCAATAATGTATTATGTCGGTGCAAAGCTACCGGATGAACAACCAAACCTGCTTGTTTATTAACTCCAAGAATATCATCATCTTCATAAACTATATCAACCGGAATGTTTCGTCCTAGGTCTTCACCACCCTTTGGTATCCTACACCGAAGCACGACGATATCACCATTCTTAACCCGCCAAGAATCCGGACGAATGTTATCGTTTACCGTTATTCTATTTTGTTTATTGTATTCTTTAATTTTCGTTCTGCTAATTCGAGGTGCAGTCGCTGCAACAAATTTATCAAGTCGCATACCATCATAGCTGGCATCTACCTTACAGGTAATATCAAATGGTTTTGCCGGGTCAAGAACCATTAGGAACACTAAGATTATCAAAGGTAATTTTCGATAAATGGCTATCGAGAGTTTCTTGCAAATTTGACAAACTATCATGAATCCTACATGTTTTTATTCTCGAACATTTTGCACTGTCTTTGAGACAAGAATTTAGAAGGCAATTACTGTTTGCAATTGAACGAACGACATCAAGCATTGATATCTCTGAACTTTCTCGTGCCAATTCAACTCCTCCCCCTCGCCCCCGAAAGCTAAGCAATATCCCTTCCTTTACCAACTTTCCAATAATTACTCGTAAAAACTTATGAGGCACCTGCAACTCGTCAGACAGCTCCACCGCACTAACTCGCTCACCGGTAATCTGGTAATCAGCAAGGCAAAGGACAATCCTAAGTGCGTAATCTGCTTCTCTTGTTATCATACAAATTCCATCTAAGCAAAAAGAATGCGGGACAAACAAAGACGCTTTGTATTTCCCAAATTTCCAATAAAGAAGTATGGTAAATAATTATTCACCGATATAAGAATGTCAAGAGAATAGACACAAGCAACGGATAAACTTTTATCCGCAAATCACTCTTTTTTTAATAATTTAAAATAATTTGAAATTTCTATTGAACATTGACAAAAATATTATATAAATTATCCCTTAAATGTAATTAGATAGAAATATCTAAATAAAAGTTAGTTCATATATGTTTAGAAGGAGTTTATTATGGCGCATGTTATTTCAGATGCATGTTCATCATGTGGAAGTTGTGCAGAAGTTTGTCCGGTAGAAGCAATTAGTGAAGGTGACGGAAAATATGTTATCGACGCAGACACTTGTGTTGACTGTGGAGCTTGTGTTGGAGAATGTCCGGTAGAGGCAATTTCTGCGGAGTAATATCATAAAATATTAATGCGGAGAGTTGGCAGAGTCCGGTCGATCGCGCTGGTTTTGAAAACCAGTGATGTGCAAGCATCCGGGGGTTCGAATCCCTCACTCTCCGCCAGTTAATGAAAAAGACAGGTAATAAATTTACCTGTCTTTTTTTTGTTTTCAAAAATATGGTTATTTATTCAATCCTTATTTTATCTTAATACTGGCAACCATCTTAGGATTAATCAGAATAATTTGACCTGATTTATCTTTAACTCTAAAAAAATGATTATTAAACAGTGTTACCGGACGAATCATTTTCACATCAGAAAACAACCAGTTTGCATGACCTTCAACAGAAATAGAAATATCAAGCGAGGAATTGCCAAAGGTATCAACTAATTGCTTCAGCTCTACATTTTCCTGATACGGATTATTTTCTTGAGCACCGACAAGAGACACAGTAGTAAAAATTGCAAAAACAATAAAACTTATAATAATTCCGAATTTTAATCTTTTCATAATTTTCTCCAATATTAACCAAGAAGTTTTAATACATTTTGACTTACACTATTCGCCTGAGCAAGCATTGCGGTACCTGCTTGGGTTAGAATTTGATTCTTTGTAAACTGTGAGGTTTCATAAGCCATATTGGCATCTCTAATTGCTGATTCGGTTGCGGTAATATTTTCAATCGTTACATTTAAACTGTTTACATTGGTATGAAGCATATTCTTTTGGAAAGCACCAAGGCGAGCTCTAAGACTTGACACATCATCAATTGCTTGCGAAATAACCTTCATTGCAATTACAGGTTCTTTACTCAAACTTGCAATTCCACCGCCTAGAACATCTTGTAGAGTATAAGAGGTACCGTCAATCTCAACTTGACCAATATTAGGAACAGCCATACTTGGAATTGCATAAACAGTTCTTGACTGGTCTCCATCACTTCCACCAAGTTGATACTGCATTCCATTTCGAATATTTTGAATATTTTCAGAACTGTTATCTCCAGCATTAACCGCCAAATTTGTTGTTGTATACATCATTCCTGCCGCTGTAGAAGCACGCCCTACATCAAAACCGACTTGGGCAATTGTCGTGTCGCCAACGACTCCTTCTTCCAAATATAATCTTCCACCAAATACCGGAGTGCTAATCTCAGCATCAAGACCTTCAATCAGGGTTTCTGTGCCATTAACAAAGATGGTTGCATCTTGCCCATCAGCTTGGTCGGTTACCGGATTAGTGGTAGAATCAAGTCTTTGGTATTGAGCGGTTGCATCATTGTATCTTTCCCACATTTTACCTTTATTGGCTTGCAAGCGAACATAAGAATCTTCACCGTAATCATCACTGTATAAACGAGCGGTAAGGCGAGGTCGAATAGTTACTCCGGTTGCTCCTGCATTTGTTGAGGTTACATATCCTCCTAAACCAGAACTATTTGCCTCTGTAAGAGTTACTTGTCCTGCTGAATCTGTGCCTGTTGCTACTAATTGTGTTAGTCCTGAATCGCTGTAAATCTTAAACGCACCACCACCGCCAGCAGCTTCAACATAAAGCCTACCTTCAGAATCTGTGTTTTTGCCAATCTCAATTCCATTTATTTGCCAGCCATTAAGAACATTACCACTATCACCAGCTTCATATACGGTAGCATCAGTAACCGATTTTGGCATTGTCCAAACAGTAGCACCAACCGCAACGGCTGCAGTAGCAGCACTTGTTGTGACTGAACCTGAAATACCCGAATCATTTTCTTCTTGCAATACATAAGTACCGGCAGCGGTTGCTCCGGTAGATGAAGCAACAAGATTTGTCCCGGCAGCATCACTAAACACACTTATATCACCTGCTGCAGTAGTGGCAAAAAACAGTTTTCCTTGGGCATCGGTATTCACTCCCGTATTCATACCATAGATATCATACGAAGTAATATTTGTTGCCGCAATTCCAGCACCTATGACAGAGGCTGTTGAATTATTTGCAAAGATAAGAGCTGCGTGAACCCCAGTACTGTCAGCCACATTCTCAACCCCTGTCACCAGTTGTGAAACATCTGTACCTGATGAAAAAGAAAATTGTCGAGAACCGAGATTACCGGTAACAATAAAGCTTTGATCAGCAGTTAGCTGATTCATATTCGCCCCAATAGTGCTAGACACTTCACTCCCTGTGCTTGACGCTCCAGCTTCCCAGATTGCCCTTTGTGCCTGACGAGTCATCGCTGCGGTACCGGGAGTTGTTCCTGCTTGTCCGGTGTAGCTAACACCAACAACGAGACCATCACGTTTGAATACTTGATCAAGTCTGGTTTTACCAGTATCAATCAATGCATTGCCTTGAACTACATTGGTATCATAGATAAGACTTTTTGAGCCATTTAACAAATATTGATCTGAATACTTGGTAGTATTTGCAATTCTGTCGATTGTTTGCACCGCACTATCAAGCTCTGATTGGTCTGCTCGAACCTGATCAGAAGCAGTAACCCCACTATTCGCTGCGTGGATTGCAAGACCTCGAAGATGTCGTAACATTTCATTGATTTCAATCAATGCACCTTCAGCAATGCCAAGGACATTTGACGCCTCTTGTGAATTTCTTACCGCACGCTCAAGACTGTTTGTTTGTGAACGCAATTGCTCGGAAATAATCAATCCTGACGGATCATCACTAGCAACATTAATCTTATATCCACTAGACAATTTTTGCAAACTCTTTGACAATGAGCCGTTAGACAACTCAAGATTCCTCTGGGTATTCATTGCTGATATATTATGATTAATAATAAGTGACATGGGTTATTCCTCCTGAATAAAAAAATGTATCCCTACAAAAAATATTTAAAACTTAAAATCTAAAAAACGTAATGCATAAGCACACGAGATTACAGACTTCTTCATTACAACCCAAATACCAGTTTCTACAATGTCAGAGAAAACGACAAAAATAAATACATAACAAGCAAAATAACAACAACTTAAGGCAAACATTTATTATCTATTTAATTCTACAACAGCAACAAAGCAGCCCTATCAACACTCAAACAAAGAAAATCATGCCGAAGATTACACCGAAATAGGAAATTCTTTCCGAAACAAAAAAAGGACACCACCTAATATAGGTAGCGTCCCTTTTTTAAACTCCGTAATTTAAATTTATTACATTCGTTCCGGAGCTTTGATGCCTAGTAATGATAAACCCAATGCCAAGGTTTTTCTGGTGCAATCAACTAGTGCTACCCTTGCAATGGTTAGTGCCTTGTCTTCACTAATTATTCGATGATTTGCCTTGTCGGTAAAGAAGCGATTAAAGGTACTACAAAGATTTATTAGATAATCACTAATTACTGCCGGCTCATCTTCTTTTACAGCTCGTTCAACACTTGTTTTAAATCCTGAAATTGCTTTAACAACCTCAACTTCGGCAGAAGTGCCAAGCGGAGAAAAATCTATCTCTTGCGGTAGCTCCCCTTCAAACCTG
>CAMZKK010000192.1 GCA_947311175.1 uncultured Planctomycetota bacterium
AAATAGGCTCAACTCACGACCTCGAAAAACTCTTGACTTCAAAACACCGGATGAGGTACTATCAGAAGTAAGTTAGCTAGGCGTCCAAGGTAGGCACTTGGGAGTTGAATCCGCTCTTCATTGTTCATTGTTAATTGTTAATTATTCATTATTAACTCTAAATTCCAATTGCGGAATTTAGAGTTATTTAACGGTTACGCTTTTTGCCAGATTCTTTGGTTTGTCAACATCGCATCCCCTTGCCTCAGCAATATGATACGCTAAAAGCTGAAGGGGGATTGAGCACAAGATACTATTCATAATTCCATTTTCTGCCCTAATATAGATTATATCATCTGCAATATCGGCAATTTGCTCATCGTCGTGTGAGGCAATGGCAATTACCTTTCCTCCCCTTGCCTTTACTTCTTGAATGTTGCCCATAATCATATCATACCGTCGCCCCTTTAAAGCAATTACACAGACCGGCATATTTTCATCAATTAACGCAATGGGGCCATGCTTCATCTCCGCCGCATTGTAGCCCTCTGCGTGAATATAGCTTACCTCTTTTAATTTTAATGCACCCTCCATCGCAAGTGGCCAGCCGGTTCCTCTACCAAGAAAAAGAGAATTTGTTGCATCTTTATATTTTTTTGCCACAGATTTTATATATTGCTCAGTAGAGAGAACAGCGTCACACCTCGGACCAATCCCTGAAAGATCAGCAATCCTTCTCCTTGTCTCATTGGCTGTTAATTTTTTTGTTACTATGCCAAAATGAATCGCAATAACATAAAATGCCGCAATCATTCCGGTAAATGCCTTGGTGCTAGCCACTCCGATTTCAGGACCAACATTCATATAAAAAACCCCATCACTTTCACGAGCGATTGAGCTACCGACGACATTGACAATACTCAATACTTTACAACCGGATTCTTTTGCCATTCTAACCCCCTCTAAGGTATCAAGGGTTTCGCCAGACTGAGTAACCGCAATCACCAAAACAGATGAATCTAAGATTGGATCACGATACCTAAAATCACTTGCATATTCCGGCGAAGATGAGATACGAGCAACCCTCTCTAACATATTTCTTCCCACCATTCCTGCATTATAGGCAGTGCCTTGGGCAATGATTACAATTCTACTAATCTTTTTGATATATTCTTCGTCAAGATTTAAGCCATCAACATTAAGAGTTGGAAATGATTCTTTAGACTCATTTTTTCCAGAATCAATAATTCTTGAACGAACCATTTTCTCAAGAACTACCGGCTGTTCATGAATTTCCTTTAACATAAAATGCTTATATCCGCCTTTTTCTGCCATCTCTGCATCCCATGTGATTTCGGTAATATCTAATGGGATTTCTTTGCCTTTTTCTCGAACCACACAACCATTTTTGTTTAGGCATGCAACTTGATCATCTTCTAAAAAGATTGCCTTTCTTGTAAATGGCAAGATAGGCATAGCATCACTTCCTAACAAAGTTTTTCCTTCGGCAAGCCCAATCACCAAAGGTGAGCCTCTACGAACACTAACAATTATTTCCGGTTCATCAGCACAAATAACACCAAGGGCAAAAGTGCCGTCAAGCTCGGCAATTGTGGTTTCAACCGCTTCTACAATGTCTCCACGGTAATTTTTGCCAATCAAATGAGCAACAACTTCAGTATCGGTATCACCCTCAAATTTATGCCCTTCAGCAATAAGTTTTTCACGAAGACTGATGAAGTTTTCAATAATCCCATTATGAACAACCGCAATTTTCCCACTAGCATCTAAATGAGGATGAGCATTTTCTTCAATCGGCTTTCCGTGGGTTGCCCATCTGGTATGACCAATTGCAGCACTACATTCATTAGCGAAAGAACTAAGTTTTTCCTCAAGGGCAGTAACCCTGCCAACAGCCTTTATTGTTTCAAGCCCACGCCCAGAAACAACCGCAACTCCGGCAGAATCATATCCTCGATATTCAAGAGTCTTTAATCCGGCAACCACCGCATCAACAGGTGAACCATCACCAATAAAACCAACAATTCCACACATAGTTTACGCCTTTATAGCAAATTGATAATTCTTTGAATTGTATCTATAAAAGGCAGTAAAATCAAAATATAAACCTGAATTTCGCGGTAGAGAGGTAGGCAATAGGTTTTATTGAATATAATTTTACTATAATTATTCTTGACAAATTATTCAAAATAAAAGATGATACCAACTTAAATTTAAGGCAAAACATACAGATTGTATGCAAGCCAACAAAGAGAACAGACAATCCCAAAGCACTCGTGTCCCAAGAATATTTTTTGTTCTTAGGACGCTTAGCTACAAGGATTGAAAAGGCAAAACATACAACAGTATGCAAGCCAACAAAGAGAACAGACAATCCAAAGCACTCGTGTCCCAAGAATATTTTTTTGTTCTTAGGGCGCTTAGCTACAAGGATTGAGGAGGTGAAGCGTACAGACAGTACGTAAGCCGACGAAGACGCAGTAGATAAGCGTCCTAAGAACAAAAAAAAGGCGACGTAGCTCAGGTGGTTAGAGC
>CAMZKK010000193.1 GCA_947311175.1 uncultured Planctomycetota bacterium
GGCGATCGCCGGAGCAAGAGCTAGCAAGAGCGATAATTTAGATGAATAAAAGTTTTTTTTGATTATGGGGAATAATGATGAGTGAAGGAGGTAATGTCCAAAAAAGTTTATACGGAATTATTGATTTAGGGATTTTATTCTTGATTGGTTTTATTATAACCTTTCGATTATTTAATCCGGGTTTAGATTTAAACAGTATTCCTACCTCATTTATTGAGATATGTATTTGGTTCGCGTGTTTTTTGTTTATTATACGGAAATTAGCAATCAATGATTTTTCAATTAGCATTCCCTCAATATTTCCATTCGTTGCGGTGTTTGGTATTTCAACTTTAATCTCGATATGGACTGCTGCAAACTCAGCTGACGGTTTTCAGGCAATCTCTCTTGCCAAGCATTGGTTTTTCGATATAGCTTTATTTTTATTGATTTTTAATTTCTGTAGTAGTAGAGAGCGTTGTAATGCAATAATTTCAATATTCTATGCAACCTTGGTTATGGTTATTGTTTTTGGATTATACCAACGATTTTATGGCATTGAATATTTTATTGGGGTGGTAAAAGGAACTCCGGGAATTGCAGAGAAACTAATGGGGCAGAATGCTACTTACCAAAGCCTTTTTATGGCAAGAGTTAATTCTACGAGGGTTAATGGTCCGTATGGTTATCCCAATGCTCTTGCTGGAATACTTCTTACCGTAATCCCTTTCTTCTGTTATCAAGCATTTCGTAGAGAAAATAAGTTTGACCTTTCCTCTGCCATCAGGTTCTCTCTTTTGCTTTCAGCAGTTTATGTGTTGCTTGTTAGTGGAAGCAAAGCAGGTTTTCTTAGTCTAAAATTTTCCGAGCTTTTGTTTTTGTTTGGAATAAAGGCATATTTTGGAAAATTAAAGGAAAGCAATTATTGGCTTATTTTTTCAATATATTTGGTAACTTCGGTATTTTCTATTGCTGGTACTGTTTTGGGTTATTACTTATTGAATACAATAGGATTTCACTCATTTAATTTACCATTGGGATTATTTGCTGTTTTATGGTGTTTTGGGTTATGGTTTAGTCTTTCATTGCTTGATAGTTCTATTTCTAAAAGATACAAAAAAACACTGTCTGTTATTGGTTTGTTTATTGTCATCTTGGCTAGCATTGTTTTTTATTTTATAGTATTTGGTCAAAAAATTGATAATTCAAAATTTTTGTCAGATGTTATTTCATCGACTAGAGAAAAGGCTGGTTCGCAAATTTCTGTGCGCTTGAACTATTGGCATTCGGGAGTGAAAATGTTTTTAAAACACCCACTGCTTGGAGTTGGTTTAGATCAGTTTGGGAGTTATTATACGCAGTTCAAAATGATTTCAGGATGGGCTGTTAGGATGGTTCACAATGTATATTTACAATTACTAACAGATGGTGGATTAATTTTATTTATTCCATTTGTTTTATCTTGGTTGTCATTTTTTATTGGCAAGACAAAAGTGCCATTTACTAATGATGAAGTTGTTTCCGTGACGCGTGAAAATCCAACGAAGAGAATTATCTATCCTGCTATGTCATCTATGGTTGTGGCATTATTGTTAACTTGTTTTGTCTTCTTGGGACTACACATTGAATTTTTCTACAATGAAATTAATGGCGGGGCGAATTCTGTATGGACGACAAATAAACTTCCTGGAATCATTCACCTTCTTGTGCATGTATTGATAATGCCTGTTTGTGGTATTGTCGCATTTAAGTATATTTACAATTTTTTAAATAATGAGCATGACATCAAGGTTTGGCAAGTGATAAAATTCGGCATATTTGTTTTGTTTATTCATTTCTTTTTTGACTTTCATTTCTATATGCAAATGATAAGTATGAGTGTTTGGCTGCTAGCAGCAGTAGTGCTTGCCGCTGAGGGTAGGGGAACTTTGCTAAAGGTAAGATTAAATAAAAAGTTTTCAGATATCCTTATTATCTTCACATTAGTCTTTTTCTTGATTATTGGTTTTCAATTCATTTTTCCAAATTGGAAAAGAGTGAATTTGATAAAGTTAGGAACGTTTATGAAACGTAACGGTGAGTTTAAAAAATCTATAAATGCTTACAATGAAGCACTGGATTTAAAGTTTGAAGATTCAGATTTGCATCGAAAGGTAGCTGGAGTATATGCGGATATCGTAAATATTCAAATTAAAAGATTAATTCCGCCTGGGGTCAATAAGCGTCTGTATGAAAAATATAAACAACGGGCAATCGAAAAGGTAGGATTATCTATTCGAAAGAAGGTTATCTTTCATGCTCGGATGTCTTTGAGATTTAATCCAGCTTCAGCTGCAAGCTATGCGTATCTTGGCAGAAACCTTGTAAGGATGTTTCCTCTTGATAAAAATAAATTAGAAGAAGCGAAGCAAGCATTTATTACTGCCATTGCCAAGCATAAATACAGGCCGTCTTATCGATTGTGGCTGGGTAGGGTTTATCTTTCACTTAGTCAAAAAGAAAAAGCATTTGTTTGTTTTGAAGATGCTCTAAGGATTAGTGATAATCCGTTACTTACCGATATAAGAGCAAAGTTAAGCGATACTGAAAGGCAAGGATTAGAAAACATATTAGCTAATAAGGAATCATTATGATCATGAATAAAGTAGAGCTGCTAAGCCCTGCAGGAGATATGAATAAATTAAAAATTGCAATTCATTATGGTGCAGATGCCGTTTATGTAGGTGCAGCGGGGTTTTCTATGCGTCCGGATGATGCATCATTTACTATTGACAAATTAGAAGAAGCTATTGAGTATGTTCACAGCAAGGGAAAAAAGATTTTTGTTGGAATAAACTCTCTCTTAATGGAAGATGACTTGAAAAAATTAGAGTTATGGCTTTACGACACTCGACATATCGATATGGATGCGGTTATTGTTGCCGATGTTGGTGCGATTAGGATGTTTAAAAGAATTAACCCTAAATCAAATATTCACATATCTACACAAATGAGCACGGCAAATTCAGAAAGTGCTTCTTACTGGCGAGAGATGGGGGCTGAAAGAGTGGTGCTTGCGCGGGAATGTACACTCAAAAATGCTCATTCTATTGCTGAAAATTCTAATATTGAAACAGAAATTTTTGTTCAAGGTGCGATGTGTGTTGCTGTATCTGGACGATGTTTGCTTTCGGCATATATGGTTGGTAAAAATGCGTCACAGGGAGTTTGTAAACATTCATGTCGTTGGGAATGGGAAGTGACAGAGGGTAAGCGTCCAGGTGAGTCGTTTCCAATTCTAGAACACGACAACAAAACAATAATTTTTGGTTCCACTGATTTGTGTCTTATTGAACATATTCCTGAGATTGTAAAAGCCAAAGTGTCATCCTTTAAAATAGAAGGTCGAATGAAGGGTGAATATTATGTGGCAATGGTAACTCGCACCTATCGGCA
>CAMZKK010000194.1 GCA_947311175.1 uncultured Planctomycetota bacterium
CTAAGGCATAACGGGCAGGATGGTTGGCTAATTTAGATTTATCGGAGGTATCTTTTTTTATGTTTTCCCAAATAACCTTGGCGGTAGCCAAAGAGTGATTTCCATCGCCCATTGCAAAAAGAAGAACTCCTTTATTTTCCACATTATATTTTTTATTAAAATTTTCTTTATCTGCCAAATTTGTCAAAGCATTAGCAACCTGCTCAATATCGTCTTTGTCTGTAACAGAATAACCTTTGATGTGTCCACTGTCTTTCATTAAATCAAAGTCATATAATACTTCGAGATTTTTTTCAAACAACGGTTCAATAACCGACATGTCCGGGTCATCAATCAATACCATAATATGAGGTAACTCCAATGGTGCGTCTTTTCTAACCTTAATTCTAGGTGGTAAACGGTCAATAATTGTTCCTTCCGTAGCACGAATAAGAGTTTGTGAGCCTTTGCTATAGTTATATTTCTCAAGATCAAGAGCAATAATCAAACCCTTGCGACTGTTAACCTGCGAAGTTTTTCTATCAACCAAAACAAATCCAGGATTGTTCTTTTTCAAGACTCCCAGCTCAATATATTTATTCATGGTGTGGTTGATGTTAGAAATCATCGACTCTTCTTTTTCAGTTTCAAGATATACTTCGGGAAGGATTAGCTTTAGGGTCGATTCCTTTTCACCGACTTCATCCGCGACCTCTTGCCAGTATTCAGGCTGAGAGGTGTATTGATCACAAGCAACAACTGACCATTCTGTCATATCTGTGCCTTTTTTGGGAAGTATTATTTCGGGAACACCTAATCCAATATCATCAAAATTCATAATCACTCCTTTAAAACAGTTTGAGATTGATTTATCCTAAATTTCAACTGCGGAATTTAGGTTTATTCTTAGGGCAGACAATACCACCTTTTCCAGCTCTGAAAAGTTTACCGGTTTTTGAATATATGCTTCATAATCTAGATTATCTAGCCCTGAAATAGCTGATTCCTCACATGCCGAGCAGAAAATTATCGGGACTTTTTTCATTTTATCTTGTTTTTGCAAGGCTGTACAGAATTCAACGCCATTTAGTCCTGGCATCATTATGTCTAAAATAATAAGGTCGGGAATGCCTTTGGTCTCTTTAAGGCATTCAATTGCATCCATGGCACTTTCATGGGTTTTTACTTTTAATAATCCAATTTCTTCTAATGATGCTTTAAGCATATTTCTAACATTTTTATCATCTTCAACGATGGATACGTGCCTCTTTAGGGTGTCTAATGATTTTTCAAGGTGCCTGATTTTGTTATTAGAATTTGCAATTTCCAGTTGTCTTTGCAATTTTTTAGATTTTTCACCCAATGTCAAAACTTCATTGTTTAAGATTTCTATTTTGGCTAAACTGTCAGCAAGTTTATTCTCTATTTCTTTAATGTTGGGTTTTGTTTTATCTGATGAGGCGATATTTGACAAGGCATCATAATCTTGTGGTGTATTCACTGTTGCTTCTGACTTATGGTGAGAGACATCTTTTGGTTTGCTTTCAAATTTTTTCTTAACCTCATCGCTGAGGTTGTCCGAGACAAGCACTCTAAAGGTGGCAGCACTTTTGAGTTCGGAAAGCTTTCCGTTTTGAAAACCACATTGTGCAAGAATATTATCAACTTCCTCAACCATTCCTTTGCCCTCCGGTGTGGACTTTAGGACATTGTTTACCTTAACCAGCTCATCTTTGAGCCGTTTGTTTTCTTCTTCTAATTTGGTGAGTTTGTCAAAAATAGATACAATTTGATTTTCTTTTTTGATAATTTTATCTTGTAATTCAGAGCCTGTCGATGATTTTTTTTCAGTGTCAGATAGCTTTTCAAAGCTAATTTTAAGGCTTGCTAATTTTCGTTCAATAGCATTAAGATTATTTTGTTCGGCACCTATTTTGTCGGAGCTTATCTTTAGATTGCTTTCAACCGCAAATGCTTTTTCTATATGTTCACTAATGCTGTTAGAAGAAAATGCTCTAAGCATTCCTTTTCTAATATTCTCAGCAAACAGGCTCATTAAACCGTGAAGTGGTAATAGTAAGATTAACGCCCAAATCGCTTGCGAAAAAATACCTAAGCTGTCGGCTTCAATATCGGTTGCATCAAAAAATTTGCCACTCAATGCATCAAAAATTTCCTTAAACCAGCCTATACCAAATGTAAAGCCGGAACCACCGGCAACAGCAATTAAATCAAACAAAATAAGCATCTTTAATGCTGATGAAAGCCCCTCTCTTCTAATCGTTCGTAGAGGAAAGTAACTAAGAACTAAATAGGCAAATAAACTGAGGGCTGTGGTAATGACTGCCGATACATGATAGTGATAAGCGGTATCTGTAACCGCATTATTAGAGGTAATGTCTAGCGCTTCATTAATAGGAGCACTTATAACTCCGGCAAAAAATATTGCCATTGCTCCCCACAACATCGCCATAATAAAAATATTATGTCTCGACGCAATTTTATTTATTACCATTAGCACCTCACATTTGTTTAAATAGCAATCAGTCTAAATTCATCTGAAAATTAAAATTCATTTTTATAACATACTGTTTTTTTTGAAAAATAGCAATTTTCAATTAAAAACTTTCCGATTTCAATTGATGCCATTTTTCTTGACAAACCTAACTTTTGAGGCATATTACTTATTGTGGATAACATGTTGACAAGTGTTGTATAAGAGTGAATATCTATGGGAAAGATGACGATGCCAAAAAAATGGTTAAAAAAAACTTCAATCTATGTGGTCTTGTTTGCACTACTGACTGTTCCGACACTGTTTTCGCAATCAGAATTCGGAGTACCAAATAGCCGAATATCTGCACCGCCAGTTCAGTCATTTAATAATAATAATAATGATAGTAGCAATTCTTATCATCCGTTAAAATCTCTACCGAAGACAAGTATATCACTACTCTCGCAAGAAATAACGACAAGTGATTCAGGTGGAGACAAGTATAATTATTTACAAAAGAATATAGACCACCTTAAAGGGCAACTCGGTGCTGGCTTTTATATTGCCAGGGAGGGGATGTTTATTCTTGCTACCGATTCTGAAAAATCTAAATTAATAAACAATACTGAAATAACCTTGAATATCTGCAAACGAAATCTTGTGTTTAACTATTTTGATGCACCTGTCATAAATCCGGTTACTATTTTTGCTTTTAAAGACAAAGAAAGCTATCGGTATAATCTAAAAAGAATTTGGCACGAAAAACCAATCAGCCCTTATGGGCATTTTAATTATGTTCGTAAACATATAGTATTTAATCTTAGCACCGGAGTAGGAACAATGGTTCATGAATTAACCCATGCCTTAATGGATCCGGATATGCCAAGAGCACCAATTTGGATTGCGGAAGGAATGGCAACTCTTTTTGAGCATTGTGTTGTTGATGGCTACAAAATCAAAGGAGCAATAAATTGGCGGCTGCCCGAGCTCTTATATAAAATGAATACAGAAAAATACACCCCGATAGAAAAACTAATAAAAATGTCTGATTCGGAATTTAAGATAAAGGAAAGTCTTAATTATGCAGAGGCAAGGTATCTTTGTATGTATTTTGATGAAAAGGGTTTGCTTAAAAAAATATATAAATCATTCAGAGATAATTATCGCCTTGATAGCACTGGCAAAATCTTCATCGAAAAAGCATTTAATCAAAAATTGCCAATTATTGAGCAAGACTGGAAGCGTTGGGTACAAACACTTCATTATCAACAAGACACCATGCTGTCGGCAAGGTAAATGAAACGGTATTTTATTTGTTGTATGGTGGCAGATTTCATATATAATAATTATCTGATAGACGAGAGTGTATTTTTAGTAAGGTGAAATCAATGACAGAAAAAATATTTCATATTGGCGAAGAGTTTAATGAAATCTCGGGACATGCTAGAGATGAATTTCTAAACGCTCTTGTTGACCTAAAAGAATCGGAAAGCGAGGTGCTTGTCCTTGACTTTACAGATGTAACTGCACTTAGTAGTCTTGGGCTTGCAGCAATTGGCAAGCTTCACACTCAACTTAAAGAAGAAGGAAGACATCTTCGGATTGAAGGGCTTAGCGAGCACCTCTATCGAATCTTTGACATAACCGGACTTATTGATATGTTAGATGTAAAAGAGCCGGAAATCAAAACGGAAGATGAATAAATGTCTGAGAGTCATTCGCATCTAACAACTGCAATTCCACTTAGCAAACTAATTTCCACCATTGAAAATATAAGACACGACAACAAAAAGATTGTTTGGACAAATGGATGTTTTGATATTCTGCATGCCGGTCACGTCCTGCTTCTCAATGAGGCAAAAGCACAAGGTGATATCTTGGTTGTTGGTCTTAATAGCGACACGTCAGCACGAAAGTTAAAAGGTCCGGGACGACCAATAAACAATGAACGAAAAAGAACTTATGTTCTTTGCGGCCTTAGAGCTGTTGATTATGTGGTAATTTTTAATGGTAGCAGCCCTCTAAGTATTATCAAAAAAATTAAACCTGACATTTATGTAAAGGGGGGGGATTACTCGATAGATACGGTAAATCAAGATGAGCGAAAAGCTGTCGAAGGGTATGGAGGAAAAGCTATAACCGTTGGGGTAGAGAAAGATTTATCGACAACCAAAATTATTTCCAAGATAAATTTACAATAAAAATTTTCTTTTTTGTATTTTTATTAATAATTATCAAAAAGCCATTGACAAAATTAAAGAATACCTGTAGATTTCCTTATTCTAAATACCGATATGCCGGTTAACTCTGACAATCGTGTTTTTGAAATATGTTTTAACTAGAAAAAGTTTTAGGAATTAAAAATTATGATCAAGACTTACAGTGCAAAAGAAAGTGATGTAGAGCGTAAGTGGTTTCATGTTGATGCAACAGATCAAGTTGTAGGAAGACTCGCAACCAAAATCGCTACAATTTTAATGGGTAAACATAAGCCTATGTATACTCAGCATGTTGATACTGGCGACTATGTTGTTGTCACAAATGCCGAAAAAGTGTATTTTACTGGCAAAAAATGGGAACAAAAAAAATACAGATACCATACTGGACACGTTGGTGGCTTGGTTGAAGTAACTGCAGAAAAAATGCGTGAGCAACATCCTGAAAGAATTTTGGAAAAAGCGGTTACAAGAATGCTTCCAAAAACAAAACTTGGACGCAAAATGATTAAAAAACTCAAGGTATATGCCGGAACTGAACACGATCATTCCGCACAACAACCTATTAGCCTAGACGTAAGTTCAACAAGGAAAAAGTAAAGTGGCAGCAGCAGACAAAACATATACATGGGGACTCGGACGAAGAAAAACTTCAATTGCTAGAGTTCGCATCAAAGAAGGTAGTGGCAACATTACAATAAATGACAGAGATATTAACAATTACTTTCCAGTAGAAAGTTGCAGAACAACAGTTTATGCACCGCTTAAAGAGACCAAAACTCTTAACAAATACGATGTGTTTGTTAATGTTAGAGGTGGAGGAGTATGTAGTCAGGCAGGAGCAATCTTAATGGGAATCAGCAGAGCTCTCCTCAAGGCAGAAAAAGAAACAGAACCAATTCTACGCAAAGATGGTTACCTCACTCGTGACAGTAGAATGGCTGAAAGAAAGAAGTTCGGACAGCGAGGAGCGAGAAGAAGCTTCCAGTTCTCAAAACGTTAAAACAAATTCAAGAAACATCAAAAAGGCTTCCATCTTGTATGGAAGCCTTTTTTTTTGTATATAAATCACAGTTATCTCATAACTGGGAAAAACCAATTTTCATCCTAGCGATAACTCTAAATTTCACAGTTGGACTTAGAGTTAAAATTAAAAATTAAAGTGGATGCTCTACGTGACGTTTTTTATGAAATGATCTCTTTGATTTCTATTTACTCCATAGCACAATCACCCGCAGGGTGGAGAGAAATATTTGCGATGTAAATCATCAAAAATGCCTTTAGCGTTAGTTCAAGCACATTTATTATTAATTTTGCATCAACTGCGAGATTTAGGCTTACTTTTGCCAAAATTTCCATTTTTTCTTTTTATTGGCGGGTTGAGCATCAGAATCATCAATTGTTTTATTTTTTTCTTCCCAGTAAGGCTGTCTAACTTCACGTTTATTGCTGATTTCTTCGTTAGTGTTATTAGGTGAAGATTTTTTCTTCCAGAATTGCCATTTTTTCCTGGTAACATTTTTGTTGAGTGGTGCAATAGCATTATTTTGATTCCGGCTTTCTTGATCCTCCCTCAATAATTTTTCAATTTCATTACTTGCTGCATCATCTATCGGAACATCTTTTTTTGTAACCGGGTCATATTTCGTTTTACCGCAAAGGTGCGTTTTGGGATTTCCTACTTGGCATTGGCATTTGTCACACCACCAAATCAAATCACCACCGGCACTCATTCCCATATTTCCACTGATACATCCACTAGTAAACATTGAAATAAAAAATAAAATTGTTAAACCGCTTAAAGTCAATATTTTTTTCATTGCAAAAATCTCTCCAATATAAAAACAATCATATTTAACGATGATATTTATCTACTGCCTATTGGTCAAGAAAAAGATACCATTGACACCATTGACAAGAATAACAATATTCTTAAAATAAAACAATTACATATAATCAAAGTAACGAGTGAGGTGAAAAGTGAAGAGTAATAATAACAGTGAAGATATTGAAAATGAGAAAGAAATCGAGGCAAATGATGACATAGTCATCGAAGAGGATGAGTGCCTAAACGATTTAGAGAAGATTGATAATTCTGATATTGATAATTATGAAGATGTAAACAATAATATCGAAAACTATGATGATGATGAAGAAGATAATGAAAACGATGATGAAGAAGAAGATGAAGAAGAAGATGAAGAAGAAGATGAAGAAGAAGATGAAAATGAAAATGATGATGAAGATGATGATGAAGATGATGATGAAGATGAAGATGAATCCAATGAGGCTGAACAAGAACAAGAACAAGAACAAGGACAAGAACAAGGACAAGATCAAGGACAAGATCAAGATCAAGAAGATATAGACGAGCAAGAAGAAATTAACCTACCGCTTGAAAGCATTGTAGAGGCATTGCTAGTCTGTGCACCTGAACCAAGAACTGTCAAGCAGTTAGCCAAGGCTTCTGGCAAAAGAATCAAATTGGAATTAGTTTATGAGGCTATCGAAAATTTGAATAAAAGTTATGTTGAAACTAATCGTTCTTTTGAGATAGTTAATATTAATGGTGCATACCAAATAATGACCCTTCCTGAATATTTCGCTTTCACAGGAAAGGTTATTAAAAAAGAAAGTGATACCAAAAAACTAACCCCTGCAACTCTTGATACTCTCGCAATCCTTGCCTATAAACAGCCAATTATGAGAGTTGATATTGAGACTATCCGTGGGGTAGGTTGCGGACAAGTGTTAAGAAATCTAATAGAATTAGATTTAGTAAAAATTGTTGGAAAGAATGCCGAAGTTCTCGGGCACCCTATGTTGTATGGTACTACCGATAACTTTATGGAGAAATTTGGGATTTCATCCCTTGGTGAACTTCCTGACATTGAGGAATTAAAAAGACAGTAGAGGTTGCAATAACAGAAAACATCTTTAAACTATTATTAAATTATTTTTTTTACATTAACAATACAGGATAAAACTATGGCTAAAGCAAGAACCCTAGCTCAGAAAATTTTCGATTCTCATCGAATAGACAAACCATGCGAAGGTATGAATGTTGTTAAAATTGATCGCGTATTCTGTCACGAAATAACTACCCCGATGGCAATCAATGATTTGATGAAGAGGAATCTTGATAAGGTATTTAATAAAAATAAAATCATGGCAGTTATCGATCATGTAACTCCGGCAAAAGATTCAAAAAGTGCAGCTCAAGGTAAGGTGATGCGAGAATGGGCACAACGCCACAAACTTCCTCATTGGTTTGATATTGGAAGAAATGGAGTATGCCATGCAATCTTTCCTGAAAAAGGATTTGTTAGACCAGGTTACACAGTAATCATGGGCGATAGCCATACCTGCACCCATGGTGCATTTGGTGCATTTGCTGCTGGTGTAGGAACAACCGATCTTGAAGTTGGTATTCTTAAAGGTATCTGTTCATTTAGAGATCCTAAAACCATTAAGGTAGAGATTTCCGGCAGATTAAAAAAGAATACCGGTGCCAAAGATGTGATACTTAAAATTATCAAAGAACTCACCGTTAAAGGAGCAACCGATTGTGTAATTGAATTTCACGGCTCAGTAATTGATAATATGAGTATGGAAGCAAGAATGACTATTTGCAATATGGCAATTGAAGCAGGTGGAACTAGTGGCGTGTGTATGCCGGATATGGTTACTGTGGAATATCTATGGCCATTTATCAAAAAAGATTTTAAAACTAAAACGGCTGCTCTTGATAAATACAGAAAATTCGTTAGCGACGAAGATGCAGAATATGAAAAGGTTTTAAAAATAAATGTGTCTGATTTGGAACCACAAGTAACTGTTGGGTATAAACCTGATGAGGTAAAAGATGTTAGCGAAGTTGCTGGAACTAAGGTCGATCAAATATATATAGGTTCATGTACAAATGGTAGAATTGAAGACCTAAGAATTGCGGCAAAAATTATCAAAGGTAAGACTATTGCTAAAACAATTCGAGCTATTGTTTCTCCAGCCACCCCGGATATATTTAAACAAGCAAATAAAGAAGGGCTTATTGACATATTTATGAATGCAGGATTCTGTGTGACAAACCCAACTTGCGGAGCATGTCTTGGAATGAGCAATGGCGTGCTTGCTCCAGATGAAGCATGTGCAAGCACTACTAATAGAAATTTTTATGGTAGAATGGGAGCAGGGGGAATGGTTCATCTAATGAG
>CAMZKK010000195.1 GCA_947311175.1 uncultured Planctomycetota bacterium
AAGGGAAAAGAAGATTTGGATTATCTAAGATTATGGCAAAACTTAAAGACACTGCAATTACTTCAATAATGATATCATTCATAACAATGAACTTAGAAAAAATATTGGCACAAGCCTTGTTTTTTTTGGTTTCAATTTTCCAAACCTACATTCAGCAAATAAAATCCTCAAAGATAACGAGAAAGGAAAATTTATTCTTATTGTTTAATAGAAAATTATCGAATTTTGGCATTTTGGATGGTTTCTGATTTTGTCTATTCAGCAAACCCTAAATAAGAATACGTTGATTTAATTTTTTGTTTGATTTAAAAGTCTCATTATCTTTCAATATATAAATGATTGATACTGCGAGAGAATACGAGATTATAATTATAGGTGCAGGTCCGGCTGGGTTGGCTGCTGGGCTCAAGCTGGCTGAAAATGGAAGAAAATGCCTTATTGTTGAGATGGCAGACAGCGTTGGCGGGATATCAAAAACAATTGAAAAAGATGGCTTTCGTTTCGATTTAGGAGGGCATCGTTTTTTTACAAACAACTCGACAGTCAATAATTTGTGGAAGAAAACCCTTGGCGACAAATTTATTAAACGCCGTAGAAAAAGCAGAATATTTTATAACAACAGCTTTTTCAACTACCCAATTTCAATAAGTGACACCATCAAAAAATTAGGCCTGTTTGAAACCTTCAAGATTGGTGCGAGCTATCTTCAAGCAAGGATTACTCCAAGAAAAAATACAAAAGACCTAGAGTCTTGGCTATGCAACCTTTTCGGCAAGCAACTTTTTAAACATTTCTTCAAAAGCTATACGGAAAAAGTATGGGGAGTTCCGTGCAAAAATATAAGCTCCGACTGGGGGGCACAACGAATCAAAGGTCTTAATTTGGTTTCAGTCATCAAAAATGCCTTAAACATAGGTTCAGGCAAGATAAAAACCTTAATAGATGAATTTGATTATCCACTATTGGGACCTGGTCAGATGTATGAAAAGATGGGTGACAATTTTAAGAAAAAAGGGGGAACAATTTTAACCACGGCAACAGTTAAAACAATTCTCTACAAAGATAAAAATGCACATACTGTAATAATAAAAACAAATAACGGAGATATAGAAATAAACTGTCAACACATAATATCTTCAATGCCTTTTACTGAATTAATCACTTCACTATCGCCACCCCTACCGTCTCCCTGCCTTGCATTAAACAATAATCTAAATTATCGTTCATTCATCACGGTCAACCTGTTTATTAATTCAAAAAAAACCATTCCTGACACTTGGCTCTACATACATGATCCAAAATACAGCATTGGACGAGTGCAATGTTTTAAGAATTGGTCGCCGAAGATGGTACCAGACGATAACAAAAGTTCATTAGGATGTGAATTTTTCGTAACCGAAGGAGATGAGCTTTGGAATATGCCGGAAGAGGAAATTGTTAAAATAGCGAAAAATGAGATTTGTCAATTAGGAATAATTGACAAATCTCTAATTTACGATGGTTTTGCCGTAAAAGTTGCGAAAGCCTATCCGGTTTTTGACCTTAACTACGTTGAGAATATTTCAAAGATAAGGCTTTATCTTGACAAAATAACAAACATCCAACCAATTGGTCGATACGGCATGTTTAAATACAACAACATGGATCATTCAATTTTAACAGGCATTATGGCTGCCGAGAATATTCTTGGAGAAAACCACGATATTTGGAAAATATCTTTAGATTAATAATCTTTTAACAAAAAACTTGCCTATGAAAAAAATACAAGTAAAATACAGACAAAACTACAATGCAACCAAGGAATAAATATGGCAAAAAAAATACGACCAAGCACCTCAAGAGGATTGAATTCAGGAAGAAAAATACGACCAAGCACCTCAAGAGGCTCAAGCAAAAACAATTCAGACAACAACTTTCTGATAATAATGCTCGCAATTATCACAGCGTTAATAATTGTCGGATGGTCGCCAGTAATGAAAGCAATCAAAGAAAACGGTGGCAAACAGCAAACCACAAACAAAGAAAAACTAATAACCAGAGTTCAAAAGTTATTGTTAGAATCTGACGAACTATTCAAAATCGGAAAATTTAGTCAAGCGAAAAACAATCTTGAACAAGTTATAAGCTTAAATAGTGACAAAAAATACACAGAAGTTGCCCAAAAAAAACTACCGCAAATATCATTATTTGCAAAAATAGAAAAAAGAAACCCTTATGAAGACACTGGTGAGCCACTTGAAGTTCGCAAAAACAACTTCAATAAACAAAAATCAAAAAACAAAGGCACCGCCATTGAACTTTGGCATCTTGCGCAATTTGCCTACAAAAACGGATTAAAAGAAATGGCTGTTTCTCCTTTAAAACAGGCATGGAGAAAAGACAAAGAACTTGAAAAAACAATATATGAGGCAAAAGCCAACAAAATACTAGACGAAGCGTTTTCAGATAAAAAACTTCACCGCGATGAAGAATCCATAAAAAAACTAAGAAGCATTATCGCCGAATATGGGAAAAGTAAAGCAGCACAAACAGCACAAACAGTCCTAGCAAAACAGGCACTACTTACCCAAAAACACAAACAATCTCAAACATCGACAAAAGATAAACACCCCAAAAACAAGAATGCAGACGCTACCCCAAGCGGAATCTTAGCAGTGCTACGTGCAGCAGAAAGAAAACCGGTTGAAGAGCCAGAACCTGCTACCCCTGAACCTGACACTTCAAAACCAGAAACCTATACTGATGCCACATCTAACTCTTATTCTATCTACAAATCTACACCTATCAAAAATATGATAAAAGACAAATCCAAATCGAAGCCTGAGCAAAAAATAGAGCCTGAAATTATCATTGAAGAACAAAAGCCTAAAAAACTTAAGCCAATAGTTGTTGATGTTAGCAACATAAAAGATCCACTGGAAAGAAAGGCGGAAAAAGCGTATTTAACAGCACTCAGACTTTTCACAAGGGGTTCATTCTATCCTGATGTCATCAAGGGCAAGAAGATGATAAACAAAGCAAGAAGTCTAATCGACGAATCAATTATTCATTTCAAAAAGCTTGTAAAACTCCACCCTGAAATCAGAAAATACAGGAGAAGACTAAAGGAAGCAAATGCAAAGAAAAAATGGTCAAGTAAATTTAATCGTGTTGGATAAAGGAGAAAAAGATGAAAAGAAATAACCCAAATGATACAGACGAACTAGAAGTTATTGTTAGACCAAAACAGAAAAAACAAGGATTCATCCGAAGAATTATAAAATTAATAGTTATTGCCGCACTGGTCATTGTAATTGCCCATTTTGGGTTGCCATATTTTGTTGGTGAAGAAAAAGCAAAGGAGTTAGAAAAACAAGCAGTATCCGCAAGCAATCAAGCCCAAAAACATGTAATTAACATTAGTAAAGCTGCGTATGATAAAGGAAAAACAATCAAAGACAAGATTGAAAACTCTCGAAAATATCAAAATATTATGGCTGAATTTGAAAAACTGAACAAATTGGGAAATTCTACAAAATACAATGCCCAAAAAACATCTAAAGACACTATCAAAATAACCCCCGATACAGTCAGCAACACACCATCTCCATCTATAAATAAAAATCAGAAAACGAAAGAGAATATCTTCAAACAAGAGCCGAAAAAAGAATCAACAGATTCACAACTTGCAAGAAAGGCTACTGCCAACCTAAATGCTGGCGTTAAACTTTTCGCTCGTGGCTCATGTATGTCAGATATAAGTAAAGGCA
>CAMZKK010000196.1 GCA_947311175.1 uncultured Planctomycetota bacterium
GACAGTCAAGTAATAGACAGCTTCATCCTATTAGGCGACCCAGCTTGTGAATGATTAAATTAGAAATAGTAAAGAAGGGACGTTACTTTTAAAAGATAACGTCCCTTTTTTTGAAATATGGTATTTCTTTTTTTTCGCTTTACCGTTAAGGTGGTATTTTATAAGATTTTACATTAGGATTATTGGTGTTTTAAGTGAGAATGAAATGGATAAACTCTTATATGACGCAAAATGGATTGATAAGGCGATTGATAAATTTGTCTCTCAGCTTGTTGATTTTGCTAATGATGAATCAGGAATTGCGATTGTCGGGATACGAACTCGTGGGGCAATTCTTGCGAAAAGGATTTGTCAGCGAGTTGCTGATAAAGGCGTTATTGCTGAATCCGGCGAGTTAGATATTACCCTTTATCGTGATGATATTTCTGATGGCGGGGGGCGAAAACCAATAGAGGCAAGTAATATTAATTTTGATATAAATGGTCGTGCGGTAATTCTTATTGACGATGTGATTTATACAGGGAGAACCATTCGGGCAGCTATTGACGAGTTGCTTGATTTTGGTCGTCCATCATCGATTAAACTTCTTTGTCTGCTTGATAGAGGAGGGCGAGAATTGCCAATTCAACCTGATTTCTTGGGAGGAACTGTCGCTATGGGCAGTGATTCAAATAGGGTTAATCTGAAACTTGTTGAGATTGATGGGGTTGATGAAATAGTAAAGGCTGATAATTAGCCATTGATTTAATCTAAATTCCGTAAAGGAATTTTAATTAAACAATCGAGGATGATTAACCTTTTATGTGATTCAGGAGAATTATCTATGGAATGGACAAAGCGTCATCTGTTAGGACTTGAAGAACTGACAGCAGAAGAAATTACAATGATTCTTGATACTGCCGATACTTTCAAGGAGGTATCTACTCGCTCTATAAAGAAAGTGCCGGCTCTTAGAGGCAAGACGGTGGTAAATCTTTTTTTCGAACCATCAACGAGAACGAGCAGTTCTTTTGGGCTTGCAGCAAGGCGACTTTCTGCAGATGTAATTAGTGCCGGTGGGAAGATGTCGTCATCTGTAAAGGGTGAGACCTTGGTTGACACTGCAAAAAATATTGAGGCAATGGGGGTGGATATTATAATCTTACGTCATTCTGCACCTGGATCTGCCTTACATTTATCAAAAAACATTTCTTGTTCAGTTGTTAATGCTGGCGATGGTCCGCATGAACATCCGACACAAGCATTGCTTGATATTTATACGATGAGAGAGGTGCTTGGACGGATTGAAGGTCTTAAGGTGGGGATTGTTGGTGACATTACTCATAGTAGAGTTGCTAGGAGTAATATTTGGGCATTAAAAAAATTAGGGGCAGAGGTTTATGTCTCCGGTCCGGCAACTTTGGTTCCGAAGGGAATTGAGGCAATGGGGGCAAGGGTGTGTAATAATTTTGATGAGATTGTAGAGCATTGTGATGTAATCAATATGCTACGTATTCAATTTGAACGGCAGGAAGATGCATATTTGCCAAGCGTTAGAGAGTATTCAAGGCTTTTTGGTCTTAATGCTGAAAGAATGAAACGGGCAAAAAGAGATGTTCTGGTGATGCATCCTGGTCCGATGAATAGAGGGGTTGAGATTAGCGGTTCTGTGGCCGATGGTGAAAACAGTGTCATTTTACAACAAGTTACAAACGGACTTGCTATTAGAATGGCTGTTCTATATCTGGTTTCAGGTGGAACAGACAAATAATAATCACTAATTAATTTTACAATTTTAAATCTTATTTTGAGATATCAAAACTGAAAAGATTTAGAAAAACAGGAGAAGTCATGTCTAATTTATTAATAAAAAATGGAACAGTTATTGACCCCGCCGAGGGGATTGACGGAAAGCTTGATATTAGAATATCTGATGGTCTGATAAGTGAGATTGCTCAAAATCTTACCGGAGATGAAGAGGTTTTTGACGCCGAAGGTATGACTGTTATTCCCGGAATGATTGATGTTCATGTCCATTTTAGAGAACCCGGTAATGAAGGAAGTGAGACCATTGCTACCGGTTGTGCATCGGCGGTGGCTGGTGGATTTACCTCTGTGGCAACAATGCCGAATACCTACCCTACGACCGATAGTGAACCGGCAATTAGCTTTATTCGTTTACAAGCACAAAAGGCAGGGTTGTGCAATGTCTATCCGGTTGGGGCAATAACCAAAGGAAGAAAGGGTGTTGAATTAGCCGAGATGGGTTCAATGGTAAGAGGTGGTGCGGTTGCTTTTAGTGATGACGGAATCGCGGTTGAGTCGGCAGGGGTTTTGAGGCATGCAATGGAGTATTCTGCAATGTTGGATAAGCCGATTATGGAGCATTGCGAAGAGCCTACTCTTGCTGGTAAAGGAGTAATGCATGAAGGTGATGTCAGTACTGCTTTGGGATTGCCGGGAATTCCTGCTGAAGCGGAAGAGGCAATAGTCTCTCGTGATATTATGCTAGCAGGGCTTACCGGTGCAAGATTGCACATTCAGCATGTATCAACCACCGGTAGCATAGATCAGATTAGGTTTGCAAAAAAACAGGGATTGAATGTTACTGCCGAGGTTTGCCCACATCATTTATTACTCACCGATGATAGGGTAAAGGGGTATAATTCCTTTTTTAAGATGAATCCACCACTGCGTCCTGAACGAGATCGTCTTAGTTGTGTTGCTGCTCTTAAGGACGGAACCATTGATATGGTGGCATCAGATCATGCTCCACACTCTGCCGAAGCAAAACAGATTGAGTTTTCCTATGCCGCTTTTGGAGCAATTGGTCTTGAAAGCACCATCGCAGTATTGTTGACAGAATTAGTGGATAAGGAAATTATGACATTGAGTGAACTTCTACCTCGCCTTACTACTGCCCCTGCTGCCTTGTTGGGAATAGACAAGGGACGTTTAAAAGTTGGTGGGGATGCAGATATTGCAATTATTGATCTCAATCATAAATGGAAAATTGAACCAGAGTTGTTTGCATCTAAGAGTAAAAACTGTCCGTTTTCAGGAATGGAATGTAAAGGTAAAAACATAGCAACCATTGTTGGCGGAAAAGTTGTATATGGACGATAATAATCAATGAAGAATTAATAATGAAACGTGCCTTGAGGGTATACGATAAAGGTGCTTTGGCTGACGTTAAATGAAAATCAAGCTTTTCCTTTATCAAAATTGCTTGTAGAACTTTCTGCATTATTAATTATTAATTTCAACGGTGAAGTTTAAGTATATGACCTTAATGCTGGAAAATTATGCACGAGATACTTGTAAGTAGATTAAAACCAGGGATGAAGCTTGATATCCCTATTTTTCATCAAAGCGGATTGGTGATTATTGATGCAGGTCGGGGTATCTCTCAGCAGGTAATAGATGTTCTTACTGAGCATAATGTTGAAAAAGTCTTTTTGCCTGAAAAGGGTGAAAAGCCGGAAGATATTCGACGAGCAATGGTATTACAGCCGGTAGCGGTTAAGGAAATCAAAGAGGGTGAAAAACTTACCAAACCAATTTATGATAC
>CAMZKK010000197.1 GCA_947311175.1 uncultured Planctomycetota bacterium
CTTATGAAGTTATGTGGGGAGAAGAAAAAATAAATCTTGCTCCACCATGGCGGAGAGTTCGCTATAAAGATATCCTTGCAGAATATGAGGTTGATGCCAATGATATTGATGGTTGTTTGGCTACTGCAAAAGACATAGCAAATACCGACAAAGAACGTGCAATTGTTGAATCAATGGATCATGATCATATTTTAGATTATATTTTTAGTGAAAAGGTAGAGCATAATTTAATTCAACCGACATTTATAACTCATCATCCGGCAGGGCTTACTCCGCTTTGCAAATGCAATGCGGAAGACAGTAGTGTTCACGATAGATTTGAACCATTTGTTTGTGGCTTTGAATTGGGTAATGCATATAGCGAACAAAATGACCCGGTTCTACAAGAAAAAATTCTTCGAGAACAACTTAACAGCAAAGATGCAGATGGTGCTTCCTATTCAAACGATATTGATGAAGACTTCATCAAAGCTTTGGCGGTAGGAATGCCACCTGCCGGTGGTCTTGGCATTGGGATTGATAGATTGGTTATGTTGCTTACCGGCAAGTTGAATGTTCGTGAGGTAATTTTATTTCCAACCTTAAAGCCAAAAACAAAGGCTGAGATTGAGGAGGAAGAGGAAGAACTGTTAGATGACATAGAAAAATAAAACGGAAGGAGAAGGTTATGACAGATAAGGCAGTTATGGTTGTTAGATTTTGGCTGAGGTATGAAGAAAAACCATACATATCACCTTTGTTAAAAGTTACTAATTCGGATATTATCTTTACCACTAATCAAAAGATTAGTGTTGGACAAGATATCAAATTATCGATTTATGAAATTGCAAATGACAGGCATGTTGCCGGCTCTAAACCGGTGCTCGCAAAAGTATCTAAAATAAAAAAAGAGAAAAATAAATTGGAAATAACTGCCGATTTTGTTACTACCACAGTTCAAGGATTTGATACCAAAAGCAGGAGAAAATACCAACGAACTATGGTCAACCTTAATGGGCGTTTCAAACGAAAAACAGCTAGCGATTATCAATCTTGCCAAGTTATCGACATTAGCAAAAAAGGAGTAAGGTTTGCTTGTGGCTCACCATTTAAAATAAATGACACCCTTGAGATTATGGTTCTTCCTGAAGAAGGAGAGACCCTAGCTCATATGTTGCACGTTTCATTACTTGTCAAACATTGTGTTCATATTGGTCATAGCAAATATGAAATAGGTGGTGAATTTATTGATGTTAAAACAGAAAACAATAACCCCTCCGAAAAAAATTTAGAAAAGAATGAAGAAGAAAAAATTAATAGCAAACCTAAGTTAATGGAAAATAAAATATTAAATAACAAATAATTATTTGAGGCATCGTTGAGATAATGAATACACCCAAAATTTTGATGTTTGACTATGATGGGGTAATTGTAGATTCCTTTGAACACTTCAAAACATCTTTTCTTGCTGCTTGTAAAAAAAATAATTATTAGAAATCAACAGCGATGATTCTTTTAAAAAATTGCTTGAGATAAATTTTTATGATGGTATGGAGCAAGCCGGTATTGCTAAAGCTGATATGGCATCAATAATTAATGATATGAATCTTTATATTTCAGAACAACAAAGCTCCTATCATTTTTTTAAAGGTATTCCCGAGGCATTTGAAGAATTAGCAAAAGAAAATTTAATTTATATTATTACTTCAAATTCCACTCCTGCGGTTGAATCATTTATTGATGGCTCTCTGCTTGGGGTCAAAGAAGTATTAGGAAGCGATAAAGAAAAAAACAAAGTTAAAAAAATTAAGAAAATAATTGATCAACATAACGAGATAGCAATAACAGATTTTTGGTTTATTGGTGACACCAAAGGAGATATTCTTGAAGGTAATGAAGCAGGGGTAAATACCGTTGCCGTTAGCTGGGGATGGCACTCATTGGAGTTATTAGAGGAAGCAATTCCCTATCAAATTGTTGATACTCCTGCAGAATTAGTATTATTATTTAATGACAACGATATAGGTGACGAATGAAAGGTATAATATGAATATTTATAGAGGGCGGTTATCTAAGAATAAATCTATTGAAATTAAAATTGAGGGTAAAAAATAATTGAGGTTAAGGATATTCCAAACGACGATAATCTCCCTTTTGTATTACCGGTGCTGGTTGACTTGCAACACAACGGAGCTTTTGGTATTGACTTTCATAGTTTCCAAACTGAAGACACCTCAAATCTTGATAAAATCGCCTCCCTTGTGCGAGCTCATGGGGTTGGGAGATTTCAACCAACATTTGTTACCGCAGATGTTGATGTTAGTATAAAATCTGCAAGCAATATCAACAAACGACTATTAGCAGATGATGACCTCAATGCCTTAATGGGCAATTTTTTTCACGAAGGTATATTTATCTCTCCTTATGACGGTTGGCGAGGTGCTCACGATTCTAAATATGTTCAAAACCCAAATTATGATTTATTTAAAAAAATTGATGACGCTTCTGGCAATAGATTTAAGATGGTTAATCTCGCTCCTGAAGAAAATGGAGGGTTAGAATTTATTGAAGATGCTATTGCTGATGGGAAGATTGTTTCAATTGGACATGCCGGACCTGATTCTAAGACAATCGCAGAATCTGTAGCAAGGGGTGCAACAATGGTTACTCATTTTGGCAATGGTGCCGCTTCAGAAATCAACCGTTTTGCAAATCCTTTTTGGTCATTCTTACATCATAAGGAACTAAAACTCGGACTTATTTGTGATGGTTTTCATCTACCTCTGGAGTTGGTGAGTGCAGCTTTACAATGTAAAGGCAAAGACTCTTGCTGGATAACCTCAGACGCTAGTCCGTATTCTGGTTGCGAATCCGGTTCTTATTCCGGTGGCACTCTAGCAGATTTGGTAATAACCGAAGACCGTTGTATCCACCTTGCCTCAGGCAGAGAATATCTTGCCGGCAATTGGTTTCAACAGGACAGATGTGTAGAGTTCCTTGTAGAAAAATTAGCAATTGATTTCCTCGAAGCTTGGGAAATGTGCAGTATAGTCCCAGCAAAAATAATTGGAATTAACTTACCAAAGATTGAAGTGGGCGAAGAAGCGAGTTTTGTTTTAGCTAAATATAATAATGGAGTTATCATAGAGCAATCAATCCACCTCGGCAAAGAATACCTAAAATCACCCATTACACCAATAGATATTCTCTAATAAAGTAGGACGGAAAAGATGAAACGCAATTGCCCCTTAACCCGAACATCTCGGGAACCTGGTAAAGAAGAAACCAAAAACCTTTTTGCAAACACCTCAAGCTTAGAAAAGAGAATTAAATCCCGACTTCGGAGGTTTAAAGTCATAAGTCGTTGATATATAAGTCCTCCACTTTTTTGGTAGGCACTACATTTTATATTTTTAACAAAAATTACACATTAAAAATCACTGGTGTAGAACGGTTTGTGTATGAAGCGTTGGGCATTTCGAAGCACTTCATTTTCAGTTTACCGTAAATTTTATTTATTACTACTAATTTCATTTAAAC
>CAMZKK010000198.1 GCA_947311175.1 uncultured Planctomycetota bacterium
AATTAAATCTTGTAGATACTATTTCTGATGCATTAGGGATTGTGTTTCCTAAAAAGTAGAGGTTAAATCTAAATCTAACAATTGGAATTAAAGTTTACTCAAAGGAATGCGATAAGTCTTTTTTTTAGTGAAGAAGATGCTCCAAACAATCAAAGCAAAACAACCTATTGCGATTGCTGCATCTGCGATATTGAAAACCGGCCACCATCGTAAATCGATAAAATCACGAACTCCTTTATCCGGTAATAGGCGGTCAATGGTATTGCCAATTGCCCCGCCAATGAGAAATCCAAAAGCCCATGCCGGAGAATTCCGGTAATTTGCGTAGAAAACCCATAATAACATAGGGATAAAAGCAATGGAGATAATAATAAATAACGCATTACTATTATCAATATTTGCCAAGAAAGAAAAAGCCGCTCCTTTATTAATCCTTGGAGTAAGCCATAAAAGATTATCAATTAAGGGGTTTGAAGAATTAATATCATACTTATCAAATATGTTAAATTTTGTTATCTGGTCTAATAATACGGTAATAACAATCGTTAGCCATAGTTTAATCGATGTCCTTACATTTTTGTTATATTTCATATTTCTCCTAATATTGATTTTATCCTAAGCAAGAGATAATACTTATATTGCAAGTCAAAATCAATATTGTTTCTCTAAAAGCTGTACAGTTAAGGGCTTATAATTGTCTAAATTTAAGAAATGGCAATTATCATCAGAAATCAAAAAAAAACATTGCAGACTTTTTTTTTACACTCTATACTTCAATCATTAAAAATCATTTTCGTAGCCTTATGGGGAATATAGAATACCGTAAAGGCTATAAAATCACAATTAAACAATGAGAGATAAATGGAATTTGAAACCGTTATTGGACTTGAAGTTCATATTCAATTACTAACCAAAACAAAAATTTTCTGTGCTTGTAAAAACAGCTTTTCTCACGACAAGAATACTCATGTCTGTCCGATATGTCTTGGGCAACCAGGGGTTTTGCCTGTTCTCAATAAGGAAGTTTTAAATAAATCTATTAAAGGTGGGCTCGCCCTCAATTGTAAGATTGCGAATTTCACAAAATTTGACCGCAAGCATTATTATTATCCTGATTTACCCAAAAACTATCAGATAAGTCAATTTGATTTACCAATTGCCGAGAATGGATTTGTCGAGATTAATGTTGATGGCAAAATTAAAAAAATTGGGGTGACTCGTGCCCACATGGAAGAAGATGCCGGAAAACTTGTGCACGGAGTTAAAAGCTCGGTCGTTGATCTCAATCGAACAGGTACGCCGTTATTAGAAATTGTTTCAGAGCCTGATCTAAGAAGTCCGGAAGATGCTCGGGCATATATGATGTTAATAAGACAAATTATGCGATATATCGGAATTTCAGATTGTGAAATGCAAGAAGGTTCATTGCGATGTGATGCAAATATTTCGATTAGACCTATTGGTGAAACCAAACTCGGGGTTAAAAATGAAATCAAAAATATGAATTCTTTTAAGGGGGTAGAAAATGCCCTTAACCTTGTTAGGGAAGAATTGTTATTGGCAACTAAAGAAGGGCAAGAAATCAAACAGGTAACTTGGGGTTATTCGCTTGACGATCAAAAGATTTTCAAAATGAGAACCAAGGAAAATGACAACGATTATCGCTATTTCCCAGAACCGGACCTCAGACCTATTAGAATATCTGATGAATGGATTGATGAAATTGCCAAGACCATCCCGGAACTACCAAGTGCAAAGTGTGAAAGATTTATAAGCGAATATGGGCTTTCAAGCTATGATGCAAATATCTTAACGCAAGAGATTGAAATTGCCAATTATTTTGAAGCCACTTGCAAAAGTTGTGGTAAGGCAAAAGAGTCTGCAAATTGGGTTATAAATGAAGTATTAAGGGAGCTGAATGAACAAAAAATAACAATTAACGAATTTTCAGTTACCGAAGAAATGCTTGCAGAATTAATTGGGCTATTATCCAAAAACACAATCAATAACAATACGGCAAAGAGTATTTTTGCTCGCATGGTTAAAGAAAACGGGGTCTCTCCTGCTAAGATAGTTGAAGAAGAAGGACTTTCCCAAGTTTCTGATACATCGGTAATAGAAAAAGCCCTTGATGATGCCATTGCCAGCAACGCCAAGGCTGTTAGTGATATTGAGAGTGGCAAATATGCTACTGCCGGTTTCTTTGTTGGCAAAATAATGCAAGCACTCAAAGGGAAAGGCGATCCAGCGGTAATTGGTAAAATAATTGCTGAAAGGTTCAATTTTGATCCATCTCTATTGGTAAAGAAAAAGAAAGATAAAAATAATTAAAATTATATATTTTTGAGGTTTTAATTTTGTAACATTATGTTATTATCTTAACAATAATGACAAGGGAGCAACGAGAGGAATAATTAATGATTAAGTACACATGTGATAAATGCGGAAAAAATATAAACAATCAAGAAACTCGTTATGAGGCACGCGTAGAAGCTGGTCCGGTATATGACGACAACCTTGATTTGTTTGAAGAACTTGATTTTGGGGGAGAAGAATCTCTGACAGAAATGATGGAGCGTCTTGACCGCGAAGCATGGCAAGATTCCCATGGTGGCTCATTTAAATTGGATATGTGTGAAACGTGTTATAATGAATTCGTGGCATCTTCGATATTTAAGGGAGTAAAAGCCAATAGCGGTTTTAGACGTTAAACGTGTCTTTGAAATTTTAATAATAAAAGCCCAATCGTTGATTGGGTTTTTTTATACCAAAAATTAACTCAAAAAATCTTATATTTTGTTGCGTAAAAAGAAGGATTGCAAAAACAAAAATGACATTTATTATCATTTAACAGCTATTATTTTTGGAGAATCAACTTGTCAATAAATTTTTTTAACCGCCTTGTATTTATTTTAACTTTTTGCCTTTTGTCTAATATCGCTTTTGCTAAAGACAAGGCTACAACAAAAAATCATAACGACAAAAAAATAACAAAAAGCGAAAAAGATGTTTGGAAGTTTTTTCAGAGGACAGAAGAAGATGAAGCAGAAAAATTTGAAAGAAGAGATGAGCTTCTTGAAGCACAAAATAAATACATTGCAGTAATGACTGCGATTATCGATAAGGCAATAATTTATAAAAAAAAAACTATCAAACAATTGCTTTGGGCACGAGCAGAATTTTTATTGGAAAAATCATTTTCGTTAGTATTGAAAAATCAACATTTTGACACCTTTCTCACCACAACAGAAGATGCAGTCAGCAAAGATTGTGAACCATTATTTATGGCAAGGCTTAAGTGGATGCGGAGTCAATTATGGTTAAAAAGTGGCAATCTTAAAAAAACATCTGCATTGCTATCTTCACTTGGTTTTATAACCGAATGGCAAATTGCCGGACCATTTGATAATGATAGAGGTAGAAATTTTAAAACCAAATTTTTACCTGAGCAAGAACCATTTAATATTAATGCAAATTTCAAGACTCTCAAAATGGATTCAGGGTGGCGAAAAACTATAAATAAAAACAATTTTGGATTTATTAATTTAAAAAATTACTTTTCGCCAAATAAAAATTGTCTTGCCTATGCAGTGTGTGCGGTATATTCACCAGACAAAAAAAACGCAATACTTCGGATTGGCAGTGATGATATGCTATCAATCTCAATCAACTCAAAACCAATCTTTACCTTTACTGGTAGCAGACAACTCTCTTTCGATCAAAATTATGCAGTTTTCAGATTAAAAAAAGGCTGGAATCTTTTAATGGTTAAAAGTGGACAATCGCTTGACGAATGGAGGTTTTCGTTAAGGTTGACGGATTTTGCTGGCAATCCTTTACATGGGATAAAATACAGCACATCGCCAAAAATAATCAATAGCTTATATCAAAAATCAAAATCACCATCATCTACTTCAGTTTATGCTCCACCATTAAACTCAAATAATATCAAACAATCGCTAGCACCCAAGAATAGTAAAGAAATTTTAAAATCTAAATTTCTAAAAAATAAAGATGCCAAAGCCGGATATTATTATGGTTATCTACTTACAAGTCAGCATATATTAAACAGTAAAAACAAATTAAACATTCAAGTTCTTCTTGAGAGTTTACGTCTTTCACCCAAACAAATAATGTATTATCTTGCCTTTGCTGCCGCGTCAGCAGACACAACAACCTATGTCGCCGATCGTGATGAAAATGCCCGTCGTCTTGTCCTTGAAAAAGCTATTAAACTTGGTAATGATGAAGTGCTCGCAAGGATTGAATTGTCAAAATATTATCTTTATGAGATGAAAAATTTTGATAAAGCCTACACTCTTGCCATAGATGGAGTGAATTTAAATCCATTGAGTATTGAGGCAAATGCTATTCTGTATGATATATTTGCTGCGAGAAACTGGAATGCCATTGCGGAAAAGAAACTTAATTTTGCCATAAGACGGCAACCTTCAGCGGCAAAACTTCTTCTACGGCAGGGAGCAATGTTTCTCCGGCAATCTAAAAACCAAAAAGCTCTAAACAGTTATAAAAAATTATTATCAATTGATGCTTCTTCAATTTCTGCAATCAATGGTGTTATTGAGGCATCTCTTCGGCTTGGAAAATACAAATATCTCAAAAATGAAATAAAAAGATTTCTAACAATATCACCGTGGGAAAAATCTATTGAAAATAAATTATTAACAATTCTTATTAGAGAAAAAGCATTTAAGGAAGCTAATCGGATAATTAAAAAAAGGCTAGCCCTCTGCCCTACTGATTATGAAATCCTTAGATTAAAGGGAAATATTCTGATGGAAGAGGGAAAGAAAAACCTTGCAATTAGTTGTTGGCAAAAAGCGATAAAGCTTAATCCCGGATTGTTTTCTTTACAGAAATATCTTGATTTTTTAATAGGCCCACAAAAACAAGATTTTGAAAAAATTTCTGATATAAGGGAATATGCTGCTCGCTATAAAAACTATCCGGTTAAGGATGGTGACAATAGATTGTATTTTTTATATGAAAAAATAAACACCCTTAATTCAACCGGAACAAAAACTCAAACAACCCATTTTTGTGTGAAGATATTAGACAACGATGGAGTGAAGGACATGACAACTATTGCGATGCCATTTGAGTCTGAGCGTGAAAACTTAGACGTTCTTGTTGCGAAGGTGCTTCGCAAAAACGGAACCATTGAGGCAGGAAAACTAATTGAGGGAGAGAATCAACGAGGATACTTGACTTATCGTTATTTACAATTCGCCCCACTCTCGATTGGTGATATCATTGAAGTTGCATATAAAAAAAGTGAATTTAAAAAAGGATTTTTTGGTGATTATTTTGGCGAAACATATTTCTTTAGCAGATTTTTCCCAGTTATTACCAGTCGCTATATTTTAAAATACCCTAAAGAAAAACAGTTGTACATAGCAACAACCAATTCAAAAAACAAAAAGGGGGAAATTAAACAAAATACCACCACCATAAATAATATTACCACCACTACATGGGAAATGAGTAATCTATCGGC
>CAMZKK010000199.1 GCA_947311175.1 uncultured Planctomycetota bacterium
CCTAGTACTACTGCTCGCTCAATAATATTTTCCAATTCTCTAACATTTCCAGGCCATCGATATGACTTAAGAAGTGCAACCGCCTCTTTATCAATTCCGGTAACATTAACACTTCCCTTAGTGCCGTGTTTTTTGATAAAGTAATCAATTAGTTTTTTGATATCATCTTTTCTTTCTCGTAGTGGTGGCAACCGTAACGGAACAACATTTAATCGATAAAACAAATCCTGACGAAAAAAACCGTCTGCAATAGATTTTTCCAAATCACGATTAGAGGTTGCTAACACTCTAACGTTAGTGTCAATGGTTTCAGAAGAGCCAACTCGTTCGTATTCTTTTTCTTGTAACACCCGAAGCAATTTGCCTTGCAAAGGTAAATCCATTTCACTAATTTCATCCAAAAGAATGGTTCCACCTTCAGCCAATTCAAATCTACCAATTCTTCGTTTATCCGCACCGGTAAATGCACCTTTTTCATGACCAAACAGTTCGCTTTCGAGCAATCCTGCAGAAAGTGCAGCACAGTTTACCCTGATAAATGGTTTATCCGCCCTACCACTTTGCATGTGAATTGCTCCTGCAACCAACTCTTTACCTGTTCCACTTTCTCCCCTAATCAATACCGTAGAGTCAGACCCTGCCACTGCTTTAATATCTTCAAAAACCATCCTCATTTCTTTACTTACCCCAATAAAATTATCAAGTGAGAATTTCTTTTTAAGCTCACCTTTAAAATACTCATTCTCAGTAACCAGTCGCCGATGTTCAATCGATTTTGCTACTACTATCTCAATGGCATCTGCCTTAAACGGTTTCATAATATAATCGTAAGCCCCCTCTTTCATTGCCTCTACCGCATTCTCAACCGTAGCGAAAGCAGTAACCATAATTACCGGCAATGAAGAATCCATCATTCGTGCCTTTTTTAGAAGCTCAATTCCGCTCATTTCAGGCATTCGTAAATCAGTAATCAAAACCGAGACATCACCCTCCGACAGAATAATCAATGCCGACTTCCCATTATCGGCAGTCTCTACCTTATAGCCAGCCCTAGTGAGGGTTTCTTTCAATCCTTCTCTCACAAACTCCTGATCGTCAACTACTAAAATTTTTGTATTACTCACGCTAAAACCTCTTTTAATTAATTTGGAAATTCAAAAACAAAAATCGCACCGTGCGGAGTATTGTCTTCAACAAAAACAACACCATCGTGATCTTGAACAATCTTCTGAACAATAGCCAAGCCAAGACCTGTTCCATTCTCACGTTTTGTAAAAAATGGATTAAATATTTTCTCTTTAATTTCATTAGATATCCCCGGTCCGGTATCGGCAATTTTAACAATCAAGAAACTTTCTCCAGCTCTTTCTTCAATATTTATAGAAAGATGAAGGCAGCCATCGTCACCCATCATCTGAACCGCATTGAAAATTACATTCAAAAAAGCCCTTTGCAAATAATCAGGATCAAGATTAAATAAAACATTATTATAATCACGAATAATCTTAATCTTTGAATCTTGAAACGAAGCAAATGTCAACTCAATCGCCTCATCAATGAGATGTGCCGGATTAACCTTCGACTTATTGATTTCTGCTGGACGAGTAAAGGTAAGCATATCTTCAACCAACCGATTAAGTCGACTTGTTGCAGAAATAATTTTCGTTGAAAGTCTTTGTTCTTCAGGCTTATCAGCCAATGACCTTTCTAACAACGATGCATAAAGTTCAATTCCGCCAAGAGGGTTTCTGATTTCATGGGCAAGCTGTGCCGACATTTGTCCAAGAGCTGCAAGGCGTTCCTTTCTTTGCAACACACGTCCTAATTGCCTAACTTCAGTATTGTCACGAAAGGTTGCAACCGCCCCAATCGTGCAGCCGGTTCCATCCTTTAAAGGACTAGCACTAACCGATAATGAGCGCATTATCCCATCTTCGGTAGAAGCTTCAACAACCATAGAATCAACGGATGATTCATCTCTCATGGTTGCAATCAAAATCTCTGCAATCTCTCCAAAGGAACTACCCAAAACCTCGCTTACATGTTGTCCTGCAATTACGGCTCCTGGAAACAAACTGCCGGCAGTGTCATTTAATGCGACCAATCTATTTTCAATATTTAAGGTTAAAACACCATCTGTGATGCTTTTTAAGATATTTGTCAAATAAGTTTTAAGTGCAGACACCTCTTCAACCTTGGTTGATAATTCTTGATTTTTAATAGACAATTCACCGGCTAACTGATCAGCCTTTGCCCGTAATTTGTCGTGACTAACCTTAAGCTCAACCGTTGCCTGATCAAAGGCAGCAATAAAGTCTGCAAGTTCAGCTATATCCATTGGCGGAGTTTTTTTTTCACTCATTATTTCTATCCATTATTATCGGTATAATTACTCTTCTTAGGCACCCCTGCACCATACGCTTTAAGCATCTGCTTGCCCTTCTGCATCTTGGTTATCTTTCCGCCAGCATCTCCCATCTTATGCGATAGATGCGCCCTACCATTTTCCTCCAACGCCATAATCTCTGACAAGATTTCCTTTAGTTCATTATGAACAGACTCAAGCCTTGTTTTTTCATTGTCATTAAACTCTTGTCTGATATTTTCCCATTCGACACGGACTCCTTCAGCATCTTTTGAGATTCTATCAACCACCCGAATAGTTTCCTGTTTTTTTGCCAATACCTTCATCAATTCTGCAGTATTATTTGTATCAATAAGTTCAATCTGAGCATTACTAAGATTCAGAATATCTCGATAACTCTCCAACTGACTAGTTAAAAATTCTTCCATACGTTCTAGTATTTGGTATTTATCAGTTTTATTATCCATACATACTCCATTATCAATTTATTATTTCACAGTTGTCAAGTATTCAAGATCGTTAATTCTTTGCTCATTTAACTTTTGCCAAAATTCAGGAGCAAGTCTTTGCTTGCCATTTTTTTACGTTTTTTATCAGAGACACTAATCGCATGTCGTGCTTGAATATACTTACTTTTTGCCAATCTCTTTTTCCCCATCGCAAGTAAGCACTCACCCATCATATAGACAAAGTATGGAGAATTATTAGATTTCAATTTATCATTGGCTGATTCATAAATATCATACGCCTCTTGATACTTGCCATTTTTATAAAAAGACTGGGCAAGATAAAAAAAAGAATTTTTATAAATAGCATAAACCGAATTATCTTTTTTCCATTTATCCATTGGATAAATATCACCATCAAGCATAGTTGACAATGTACGTTGCATAGCCGAGGCATTACCCACCTCTTTATAACAAAGTCCTAAATAATACAAAGACCTAAACCGATTTTTTTTAATTGTTTGATAATTTTTTGGATCCTGATCTTCTCTTATCCCTGACGGATGTTGAGGATAAAGAACATACCTGTTCAGTCCCTCAATCAAGACATCCATTGCGGCTTGATAAAACCCTCTAATATCATCTGTTGTTTTCTTTACAGTTGTCATAGATTCAGAGATAGAATTATTTTGAGAAGGAATTGCATTTTTTTTCTTCTCGTTTTCAGCAATTAAAAACAATGTCTTACCCAAGGCAAAGGTACTCCACCGCCAAGGCAAACTCTCCGGACCTATTCCCGGTTGACGTCTAATGTACTCAAAAACCTCTCTTGCTGTCCTCGGTAACACATCAATCTTATTTCGCATTTTGTAGACACAACGAATTGAGGAAACGCAACATCTAACAAAAGCCGATTTAGACGCATCTTTTCAGACGGCCCCATATCAGCAACATTTCTCCTCAACAATTCAAGAATCTCATCAGACAAAACAATCCCTAGCCAAGCAGATTCGGTATAAAGATTAGTTTTTTTTATTATATTATTAAGATCAGTTAAGAGCCAATTTTTCAAATTTTCAGACACCTTATCTCTAGCATCAATATCATTCAAATAAACCAAAAGCTCATTTGACAATAACTCCTTAACTCTTTTGCCTGGGGTAGAGGTAAAATTGCCAGAATCAGATATCAAACTAGCGAGCAGACCATTCCAGTCTGTGATATCACGCATATATAACAGTGAGCTGACCTTTTCAGCCTCATCGTCTCTCCGAGAAAGAAGAAGTGTGCTTTCAGGACCGCCCAAATGTTCTTTTTTGGGTTCAAACTCAGACCAAAGCAAGTAAGTATTACCAAGGTAGAACAATCCCTTTCTGCCTTCGGAAGTAGTGCTATACTGGGCATTAACCCTAAGAATTTTTTCTGCCTTCCCATACAACCCCAATTTTTGATATGCAAGCCCCAAAATATTACGAACCCGACCAATCTGATCAGTAAGGCCATAGCGGGTATTAAAAAGCTCAAAACTATCACAACACCTTTCGTAAGCACCACTATCATAAAATAAATTTCCGGCATTCAGCAATGCATCCACATCATAAAAACTACCCGGATGCTCTACAGCAACCCTCATGTAGGTATCTGCGGCACTAATTCGATAATTACGAGACTTCACCAAATCTTTGGCAATCCCGAATGGTTTTTTTTGTAAGAGCTTTGCCAGTCGAGAGTATATGGCAGCCATATTTACTTTTATTCCGATATCATCAGCACTATACTTATCCAATAAAAGCCTGTACGCTGCTACTGCCTGAGTGAGTGAGCGATAAATATTTTTTGAATTATTAATGGCATTTATCATTTTATCAGATCCTGGAGGGGCATCTAACCAAAGCTCTGAATAATTCAGTCGATCAGCCTTTCTAACATAAGACCGTGCTAGTCGAATAATGCTTTGTTTTATATCAGCCATAGGATAAAGGGTTGAGGTAGGAAGTTTATCTACTGAAGGTAACTTAAGATAAGTAGCCCAAGCATCATCAAGTCTATTTTCGTTAGTTTGAGTAAGACCTATCCCTAACAAACATGCTATCTTGATATGCGGTGATGGATACGCCTCAATGGCATGTTTTAAAACCCGACGTGCCCTATCGTTGCTCTGTTCTACAATTAAACTCTTACCAATAAGCACCCTGGATTCACCAACATACCTTCCCTTTGTACCACTACTTGCAGCATCAAAATAACTACGTGCCTTTACTAAACGCATATCACGCTCTTTAACAGGAGTAATCCTTGTTTTAGTGACAATTGACAATACGCTACCTGCCAACAACGATGGTACGTCTGAGGTTATCCCTGGAATTGAGGTTGAATCAGAAATAATTCTTGACGCTAATGTCTCCGGCAGATTTAATGTTCTTTCAGGAAGTTTCATCCCACTAAATCTCTCAAGAGAAGAACGAAACGCCTCAAACTCTCGTGCCATATAGTCCCAAGAAGTTTCTCTTCCGACATCCATGGTCGCAGCATATTCAAGGTTGGCAATTCCTCCTTTGAAATATGCATCTCGCAAAAGATCTTCAGGTGCACTCTCTTCAATGATTTCAGCATAAATATCAGCTGCATTTCCAAATTCAAGAATAGCTTTATTTTTTAATTCTGCCTTTTCTTTACCGGCAAAATTCTCAACCTTAGAGAGATACGCCTTACCTCGATTAAATGCGAATTCTCCAATTCTCATTTTTGAAATAAATCTTTCTCTACTCCTTCCCGCCTTTAGTAGGAACACTCTATAATCTCTTTCAGCCATCTCCTTTTGTCCATTAATGTCTGCCACCTGAGCAAGAAAATAATAAAGTTTTACTTTATCCTCATCGAGAAGCTCATAATCTACCGGAAGAATTTGTGAAGAAAGATTATTGTACTGTTTGCCTGTTCTTTCTGCCCTTAGGCGAGCCATTTCCTCTTCAAAAAAATTACGTTTCAGTTGTGTAAAAATCCTAGCCGCAGTTGTGCCTCTATTCATTTCAATATTGATTATTCCTAAATTATACAAGATATACCTACGTCTGCGGAGTTTACGAATCTTGACAACGTCCTTTTTCGGTAAAGAAGAATCCTTCTCCTTGTAAAAAAACTGTTTATCCCACAACCCGTCACCACTTTTCCCTCTACTCTTCTCTTCTAAATCAAAAGCAAGGGAATAGTTTACTAAAGCATCCGACAGCAATTTCTTTTTCCTTGTCGGGATAGAGACTGATGCTAGGTGCTTATCAATCTCCGCAAGCAACAAATATGGATTAGAATAAGCACCACTTTGAAAACCTACAGATTTACGATAGTGTCTAGTTAGTCGCAACATATTCACCCTTGCGGTGGTAAATTCAATCAACTTCTGATTTAAAGTAAACACATTCTTATTATTGTTAATTTTTTTAAGGACCTCAAAAGCAGGCTTAAAATACTCGTCAGGATCTTTTTTTTGAACCCGCCTTTTCAATGGAATAGCCACCACCGTCACCAAGACAAAAACTAAGCTAAGACCAAAGATAATTGCAGGAACCCAATACACAAATCGTTCAAGTATTGGAACGGAGTCTACCTCCTCTCCATCATCAACTTCTTGGGATTCATTATTTTTTGCCATAAACCTCTACCTATAAATGATTAATCCCAATATATTTATAATATAAATCGTTCAAGGCTATTCAACCTAAATTCCACAGTTGAAATTTAGAATTAACAATAAGCATAAATTCCTCATTAACTGTAGAATTTAGGTTCAATAGGATATTTAGCAGAATAAGGTAAAAAAAAACTAAAATTTTATGAGGTTATACTTTATTTCTGACGATAAACATTAATGAAAGTTTTATATTTGCTGATGATTACAGCAATAGAAAGTTTGTTTTTTGGTTTTATGCAATACTAAAACACATAAAATACGGCTTATCGATTGGAATAATAAAAATAATGCCTAAATTCAAACTATTAATTGTTGATGATGAATCAGACATCCTTGAGCTTTATAAAAAATTCATAAAAGAAGACGAATACGAAATAACAACTGTAGATTCTCCAGAGAAGGCCTTAGAGCTTATAGAGAAAGAAAACTGGCATCTACTAATAAGTGATATTTTTATGCCAAAGATTAACGGTTTTGACTTAATAAATGCTGCTTCAGAAAAACAGCCAAAATTAAAATCAATTGCCGTTACTGGCTATGGAACAGAAGATGTATTAGAAAAAGTACTAAAAAATGATTGTTTTGGGTATATAAACAAACCATTTGACTGGGATTACCTTAAGCTGCTCATAAAAAGGGCATTAAAGCCCTCAATGAGAAAATATAGTATGTGAAAAAAACGAAATAATTTAATTTTTAATGAAGTGGTAATGTTTTAACTGAAAAGGAGTAACTATTATGAATTTACCTGGAAAGATATTTGTTGTGCTTAATCTGATTTTAAGTATCGCCTTTGCTGTATCGAGTTTATCTCTATACGCAAAGAAAGTTAATTATGTAAAAGAGAATGATCTGAATATTGCGAAAAGAAATAATTTGATTGTTGAGCTTAACAAGACTAAGACCGAAAGAGATGAGCTTAAAATCCAACTCGACAAGACAATTGTTGATAAAGATTCAAAAATCAGTCAACTAAATATCCAATATAAGATAGCAGAAGATAGCAGACTAAAACTTGATAGAAGAAATGGTGAACTAGCATCATCTTACAGTAAACTCGACAATGCAATGGGTAAACTAAGAAGTGATTGGAAAGATCTTTTGACTAAAAAAGAAGAATTAGAAGAAAGACTTGCTAAAGTTAGCGAAAATCTACAAACAGTTACAAATGATCGTAATTTTGCTCAAGAAACAGCACTTGAAGCTACTGCTGACGTAAAAGAACTAGATGCTGAACTTGCTTCTGTCAAAAAGAGAGCATCTTCATTACTTACCCAAAATCTTGAATTTAAGACCACTCTTGAAGAGATTCAAAAGAGATACCCAGATGTTGTTAAACCAACAAGTGGTCCAGTAAACCCAATTAGAGCACGTATTCTAAGAATTGAAGAAGAAGTTGACTTAGTTATCCTCAGTGTTGGCGAAAGCGACAAGGTTAAGTCTGGAATGGAATTCATCATCTCACGCGGCAGCGATTACATTGGCAAGGTCAAAGTAAGAACAATTCACAAAAACATCTGTGCTGCTGTTATTGACAAAGAGCTTACTGTTAAATCAATTAGTGTAGGTGACATTGCTGAAACTCTTTAAACAACTTTAAATAATTCTTTCGAGAATAATATGACAGACAAAAAACGAACAAAAAATATAATCAAAGGTAAGAAGTTAGCTCCTGTAAAAAGGGCTAACATCTTACCTTTAAAAACAGTTATGTCTGGGGGCATAGTTGTTGCTGTTTGTTTTTTTGCACACAATCTCGGCAAAATGGAAGGCAAGATTGAGTCTCTTCAAAAAACAATAAAAATGCAGGCAAAAATAACTGCCAACGCAAAACTACTACAAATTTCCCCCAACAACCAAACTATTAAAAGAACAGAAATCAGCGACAAGAATGAAGCTATTGTTGCAAAACCAAAGAAAAAGATAAAAAAAAATGAAACAAAAACGAAAAGAAGGGTAAAAAGAGATAGAGTTATATCCAAAGCATCAAACAGGAAAAAGCAAAACATTGTAATTAACAACGTTTTAAACAATAAGGACATTCAAAACAAGAGTAAACATATTGCTTTTGCTGCAAAATTACCAGATGCCCTTTGTGGAAAAGTCATGATTGTCCAACAAGCTCAAAAAAAGGTAATGATTAACTTTGGCAAAGATACAGGGATTGAACTCGGAGAAAGGTTTGTTCTTTGGAGAAATGGGGTTTATATTGGCGAATTAGAAGCCACAAACATTTTTGCAGATATGACAGCATGTAGAATAGTAACAGACACCGAATCTGGAATTTATATCGGTGATAAGGTAAGAAGAATTGAAATTGAGGTAGCGAATGCAAATAGAAATGCAGCCACCTACCACATTAGCAATAAGATAGATAAATAGATATTACATACTTTTAAGGAGATAAAAATGGCTAATGAATTTGATGATGATATGGATGATATTGATTTTGATGTGGATGAAGGTGGAGCAGAGGATGAATTTGATGATTTTGACGATGACTTTGCAGAATCAGTTGCTACTGGCACTCCAAAAACAAATATCTACACAGCTATGCTGATTATATCTGCAGCTTTCTATATTTTAGCATTGGTAGTTACATTGCTTGAAATGAAAGCATATTGCACTAAAGATTTTCTCGGTGGAATATTCTCCTAATCTTTTTATTACTAAATAAAAGTTCTACCACAAAAGAATAGGATTATCTTGAAAGAAACAACATTAAAATGGAAATATACAGCATAGCTCAATTAGCTGTGCTGTTTTATTATCCATAAAAAGGTCATTATAAATGCATTTGATAAATAAATTCCTTAGCTTATTCTCTCACGACATGGGTATTGACCTAGGGACTTGCAATACCTTGGTTTATGTTCGTAATGAAGGGATTTCTCTCTGCGAGCCATCAGTGGTTGCGGTAAAAAAAGGAACAAATCAGGTTCTGTTAGATGGTCAAGCGGTTGGAGAGCGAGCCAAACGAATGCTTGGACGAACTCCAGGTAATATTGTAGCGGTTCGCCCCTTAAAAGATGGGGTTATTGCGGATTTTGACATTACAGAAGCTATGCTGTCTTATTTTATTGCAAAAGTCCATAATTTTTCAAACAGCTACTGGGTCCACCCTAGAATTGCCATTGCAGTTCCTTCCGGCATAACCACGGTTGAACAAAGAGCGGTTAGAAGTGCAGCAGAACGTGCAGGTGCCCTCCCCCCCGTATATTTAATTAGAGAACCTCTTGCCGCAGCAATTGGAGTTGGGCTTCCAATCCAAGATCCAACAGGCTCAATGGTTGTCGATATTGGTGGTGGAACTACCGAAGTAGCAATCATATCAATGGCTGGAATTGTTGAATGTCGAAGCATTCGGGTGGCTGGAGATGAAC
>CAMZKK010000200.1 GCA_947311175.1 uncultured Planctomycetota bacterium
AGAAAAACGATTGGGTAGAAAGCTATAGATATTAAGTTTGATAGATAATAGCAAGTAGCCTGTATTCTGCAAAGCTTTATATGGGCTACTTTATTTTCAATCGAACCTCAATCCATGATTTTGAACTTGCATTGATTTCCGAAACCTCAGAAATGGTTCCTAACGCCCTTGCTGACGGTAAATTTGGAATGGCTTTTGAAACCGGATTTTACATGAATGATGCTTTGCGTTGGGGAAATAAACAAAAACTAGGATATGGAGAATCAATAGCAAGATTAATTCTTGGCTCTGCCCCAATGTCTGAAAAATTAAGTTTTAAAACTCCGAAAAACTCATTAATTGCCAATACCTACAGCAAAGGAATCCCCGTTACAATTCATGCAACCATTGGCACAGACATTATTGATCAACACCCAAACGCAGACGGAATGAGCAAGGGAGGTTGTGTAGGTAGAGATTTTGGGATTTTTGCATCAACAATAAGCGAAATGAATAGTGGAGGATTGGTGATAAATCTTGGTTAGCAGTTACCATGCCTGAGGTATTATTAAAAGCTGTTAGCATCTCGGCAAATATTGGAAAAGCCCCTAAATCTCTAACAACAATTAATTTTGATATTAAACCTCTTGATAGCAATGCAACCGAAAATGAAGATAAGTCCGGATATTACAACCGAGACCATAAAAGTGTTGTTAATCGAATACCTAACGCTTTTTCAGGTAAGGGTTATTATATAGAAGGAAATTTCAAACAAACTATTCCTGCATTCTACAAAGCAGTTATTGAAATATTGGAGAATCGACAATAATGAAGAACCATAAAGAATTAATCCTTGCAAGATTAGAGCAAATTTTAAAAACTTTAAAAAACAGCAATAATATAAAAAAAACAATTGAATCAATAGAAGACAAAGAAGCGGTATTAGAGGTATTTGCAGAATTAATAAATCAACACCCAGAATTGACTAGATGCTTAGGAGATATTATAAGCACTCATTGTAAGATTGTTGAATGCTTTGAAAAAGGTAATAAATTATTACTATGTGGTAATGGTGGCTCGTTTGCAGATTGCCTACATATTAGTGGTGAATTACTTAAGAGCTTTACAAGAGACAGAAAATTGTCAAAAAGTGATAAGGAAAAATATCATGGATTACCATTTGGCGACATCATCTCAGCTAATTTGGAATATGGATTTAAAGTCATTGTGCTAGGGGCAAATCAAAGCCTATCAAGTGCTGTTCTAAATGATTGCGACGAAGCAAAAATGGTCTTTGCACAGGAATGTCAAGCATTAGCAGCGAAGGATGATATATTACTTAGTATCTCAACTAGTGGAAATGCCGAAAATTTAATTATGGCACAAACCACTGCCAAGGTTAATGGATTAACAAATATTTCAATTGTTGGACGTGATGGTGGCAAGATGGCAAAAAACTCTGACATCACCATCTATTCTCCGGGCGAGACAACTGCCCGTATTCAAGAGCAACAAATAATTCTGTATCACACTATTTGTGAAAGCGTTGAGTCAAATTTCTTTCCAAACCCAAGAGGTAAATAAATGGCTATTGAAAAAGAAGTAACAATTGTAAATACCTACGGTTTTCACGTTCGTCCGGCAACTGCTTTTTTAAAATTAGCAAATGAGTTTTCTTGTGAAGTAACTTTGTCATCGCAAGGAAATGTAGTAAAGGGTGATTCTGCAATGGGACTTATTTCATTAGGAGCAGTGCAAGGTGATAAAGTAATAATAGCTTGCGATGGTGAAGATGAAGAAAATGCACTTAATGCCCTTGTGGAATTGATTGAAAGTAGTTTTAACGGAATAGATTGATAGGCAAACAATGAGTAAATTTAATATCAGAAAGGCAAATAACACAGATACCGACCTCATTATCTGCACCATAGGAGCAATCCACAACGAATTTAAACTTGACTTTAATTTAAAAGGTGACGAGTTTGATTTAACAAACATAGCTGAAAATTATTTTTCAAAAAATGGTGAATTTTGGGTGGCTGAAGCAAATGGCTCCATTTGTGGAGGTATTTGCTTTATTGGCGATAAGGATAAATGTATTGAAGTAAAACGATTCTTTCTGCTACCAGGGTGGCGAAATTTAGGACTGAGTAGGCTACTTCATCAAAAAATTATAGATTTTGCAAAAGGCTCAACCATTCATTATCATAGCTGCTGGATTATTGTTCCTCTTGAATGTTCATCTTCTGTTGACAAATTAATCAGCCTCGGATATGCTGAAGATATTGCATCGGAAAATATAAATATTAAAAATAATTCTCACTATCTTAGATGTAATATTATTAACTAAATAAGGACAAACTTGATATGAAAAGAAAAATCATTCTCTTAAATCTTTTATTGATTACCGTAATTTCTGTTGTATTTGCAAATGATAAATCTGCGACCCAAAATCAACAAACATATCCCAACAATATTCAAAAAGTTCTTATGGATAAAATTGATAATTCAAGGTGGAAAACCAGTGAAGGCCTCAATAAACTAATTCCACTACCGCGAGGAATTGGCAATGCAGCGGTAGACTATGCAAAATTAAAAAAACTTTTCAAAAAGGAAAAAGGGAAAAGTGTTAAAATAGATTTAAAAAACACAGAAGGAATTAATGTTATTCTTGCCGGTACAAGAAAAAGAAAATGCTCATTTGTTCCTGCCATTTACCCACCGATGACAGACTTTAAACCTGCAACTCCAGATGTTATTGTATTTCAAGCCTATGCCGATGCAATGACAAGAAAATCGAGAATATTAGAACGAAACAATCAATTTGCCGAAGCTGAAAAATTATTAATTTCAGAAATCATTTTAGGGTGGCACTTAACAGAAGACCGCCCTAACCTCCTTACTTATATCCTTGGAATATCGATTCAAGAACAGGCATGTAAAAATTATGTAAAGTTTTTAGAGCGAGACATCAAAGGAGCAAAGGCAAGGATGGTAAGAAAATATGCCGACAATTTAAAACTACTTTTGCAAAAAGTTAGATTGAAATCTCGTAGGATACTATCTAGTTGGCTTGAATTCAGCTCTCTTGCCGCATGTGAAAAAACCATCCGCACAGATAAAGAAAAAATTTGGCAACAAGAAGCACTCCTTAGCGTTGGAGTAATGCAAAATGGATTTCCTGATGCAAGTGGCAAATTTATAAAAAACCCGCTATATCAAAATATTGCAAGAAAGCTTTTATTACAAACTGCACAATCCGGTAGAAGTCAAAGTATTAAACAACTTGCTAAATGGTGTCTTGAAAATATGACTGAAGAGAAAATCATGCAAATCCGCAAAAACTCAAAATAACTGGAGTACAATTGGATAACAATAACAAATACCTGTTGCAACGAAAAAAAGCATATCGAAAAGCAATTTTTGCAGGAATCGCTTTACATCTATTTGTTTTTTGCATTTTGATTATTTTGCAAACTCAAGGCATGATATCCCTACCTTGGCTAGATGACAAAATAACTTCTAAAAACACAACGCCCAATACCGTTATTGATTACTCCACTCTTAAACAAAATGAATCGACAAAATCCACCACTACTAAATGTGGTATAAGTATTGATAAATTTGATGTAAAAAAAGAAAT
>CAMZKK010000201.1 GCA_947311175.1 uncultured Planctomycetota bacterium
CTCTCTAAAAATGCTGTAATAGTTTCTCTATCACTCCAATTTATATAATATTTATTTGCGTGATTAACTAACAAGTCTCCAATAACCATATAATCTAAAATGTCACCTGCATACCTGATAACATCTCCTTGCCAATCCAACTCTTCATTGTTTTCTCTTGCTTGCAAGATGCGTTCAACCACTTCAACTGGATCGCAATTATCTCTTGTTACTCTTAAATCATTATAAATGAAGTGTGTTGCTTCTGCTTTATTTATTTGAAATCGTTTTTTTGTATGTTCCTCCCCAGTACTTAAAACTTTTAAAAAATATTGAGTTGGTTTAAATCGAATTCTATCATCAATAATTTCTTTTAATTTATGAAACTTTATATGTCCGCCAGGATATTGAAAATAGAAAAGGAAGTATTTAAAAAACTGAACTAAATCCTGTTCTTCTGCAAGTTTCTGAGCAATTGCACCTGTCTTTGCAGTTTTGTTTACATTATCTTCTTCAATAAATCCAAATAATGCTGAGATTTCTGTTCTCCAATTGTCAATTGTTTTATCTGTTTTAGTCGCATTACCAGTATATAGCCTAATAGCATTAAATAAATTTTGATTAAAAACCTTTATTGGTTGACTACCAAGTTTAGATATTTCACTAGCAACATATAACAAAACATTCTCTATGTCATTTTTGAACCTAGGTCGAACCTGATGTAGCCTATGGTAATATTTGTTTGGTATTTTATACATCTAATTGCCTTTTTAAGTTGATTGCAATATGTTTAGCCAACAAAGGGGGGACAGCATTTCCAACTTGCTTATATTGACTTGTTTTGTTGCCAAGAAATATAAAATCATCTGAAAAAGATTGAATTCTAGCACTCTCTCTAACCGTTGGAACTCTATTAAATTCATAATGAAAATGATGTCTGTGCCCTGTATCAATTGTAAAACTAGGTTTTTTACTGTTTAACCTTGTCCAAGCAATATTAACTTTTCTTGTGTCTTTTAGGTGTTCAGGCAAGTTTTTATAATTTCCTCCATCAGGAACCATTGCAATTATCTCAACTGTTTTTTCCTTATGATTTGTTAATTGATGATTGAAAAGCCTTTTTGTGCCATTTCTAATTTTCTTTTGATATTCAGAGAAACAAGGTAATGGATATTCCGAATCGTCTTCTATTGAAAAATTAGGCAAATCAGAGATTGCTTCTTCTGATGTTACTTTTTTATTATTTAAAGGTTCTGGAAATTCAAATTTATTTCCGTTTTTCAAACCTACAAAAAAAGCTCTTTTTCTATTTTGTGGCACACCAAAATCAGAAGCCAATAGAACTTTATAAGTAACATTGTATCCTAGTTTTTCAAAGTCTTCAAGGATACTGTCTTTAAAAACACCTTTCCCCATAGAAATAATATTGGGAACATTTTCTAGCAAAAAAGCTTTGGGTTTATAAAAGTCAACAAATTCAACAAACGATTTATAAAGTTTGTTTCTTTCATCATCAATAAATCGTTTTCCCGCAATTGAAAATCCCTGACAAGGTGGACCTCCAACAATAACATCTACATATGATATACCTGTTTGCTCTTTTATTTCAGTTGGTGTTGTTTTAAATAAGTCAGTAACAATGCCTAATGTGTTTTTATGATTAAATTTGAATGTACTAATCGCATCTTTCCAGTTATCTATACCAAGAACAACTTCATAATCAGCATCAATAAAGCCTTGGGACAATCCTCCACAACCACTAAATAAATCAATCACTGTTTTCTTTTTTAACATATTATCCATTAAATTCTAAATTTCCTTGTCTTATATTCCTTTGCTCAATATACTTAATCTTTTCTTCTGCAAGTATTAATACCTTTTCAGAACAATTACTTTCATATATTTTGTAAGCAATTTGTTCACTAATAAACTCATCTTTCAATTCATCTAAATTCAATTTAAATGTTACAGCAATTCTTGGCAATATCTTTTCGTCTAATTTTCTTTTTCCATTTTCAATTTTACTTAAAGCCCCACTATCTATACCTAGTTTTGCACCAAGTTGAGTTAAAGTCATTTCATTATTAACTCTCATTTTTTTTAATAAATTCTCCAAATGTTTCTTTCATAATTGAAAAAATATTCTTGCTAAATAATTCTTGACAAATTTAGCAAATTATTCGATGTAGAACAAAATTATTAATAGTTTTTTAAAAATTCAATGATGTCTGTGTCGTTTTTGGTATGGTGGCCAACGATTGTGTAAACTCTATGGTGTTTATTCCTCTAAATTGGTGGGCTAAACACAATTGTGTATATTTTTCTTTTATCATTTGCTCGTCTCAATCAAAAAAATCATCAACGGGGTTTCTAACCTTATCAATTGCTTTTTTTGATACATTAGTATGAATCTCGGTCGCTTTCGAGCTTTCATATTCTAATAATTCTTTAGTAATCTCAAATCAGTTTATTATTAATATATCCGTAAACTCTGCATTATTTCGGCAACGGTTAATCCACCTTGACGGTCAAAGTAAAGACCGTAAATCATATATCCTTTTTTCTTGTAGCGTGTAAAAAACAAATTACACGCGACGTCACGCATAAGAAGGATACCTTCATAAAAACATCCCAATCCTCTTCTCCTTGCCAAAATCACATTTCGGGCACTTTTGTTTTTGAAACTACTCAGCATCTTCGCATGTTTTGACTGTAAAAAATTAGCTAAATCAACATCCTCAATCATTGGAAAAACAACTACTACAATATAATTGTAGCCATCCGGGGATGTATAGCGGTGTTGGGTTCCATCGAGGATGGTATATGGTTTTACTTCTTCCTTCCAGCTCTTAGGGATAGAGATACTAAAGCCTGGTCCTCTAAATAAATTTGATTGATAGGCATTTTGTCTGGCAAATGGGATTGTCCCCCACAGGGTATTTAAATTAACAGCTGCAGCAGAAACATCTCTTGTGTTTAGTAGTAGTAACTGCTCGCCTGATGGTGGGAGCTTATTTGTTGTAGGTATGGCTTCAGTCTTTGTTGTTGCTTCTTTTGTTTTTATATTTGTTTGCGGGTGTGATTTATTTGCTATTGATGGTGGATTCGCCGGCTCCCACGGTAGATATGCTTCTGTTTTGGTAGTTATTGGTAAGGCGTTAGTTTTATTTTCTTTGCTTGGTTTAGGCTGTATAGTCGAAGGCGTGTTTGTTTTAATGTTGTTCTTGCCATTACAAACCGGACAAGGAATTTTTTCTCCGGCTATTTCACAATAGCCCTTGTTGCCACAGTAAGGGCAGACGTTGTCGCTATTGTTTCTTTCTTCTGCAGTCTTTGCTGTGGTGACTTCATCAATGAAGTCGGACTGAGCAAATGCTGACGACAAAAAAGTAAATGCCAAACAAATTGTTACTATTTTAATCATTCGTACCATCATATATCAAAACTCCTGATAATTAAAAAGATTCTAATATCTTAACTTGAGAGGAAGCTCTTGGCAAGAAAAAGAAGAAAGATTATTCATTGTAAAATCACACTTGACAGATATTTGCCAATTTACTATTACATAAATATTAATTTAAAATAAAATACAATTACCTCAAAGGCTAATAATGGGAAAAAAGAAAACAACCAAGCAAGCAGATAAAGATGACAATGACTCAAAAAATATAATAGCAACTGGGTTTACTCGTGAGGAAGAACAGGTCGTTGATATTGATTTGCTGAGGAAAGAACCTTACATCTCGGAATTTTACAATGAGACTTACTTGTATCTCGTGCCAAAAGACCCAAAATCATTATTTGTTTTTTGGGAAATAGGAGAGGATACCAGACTTGAGCTTGTTGGTAGATTTGGTGATGATTTTTTTCAAAACAATGCTTTAATCTTAAAAATTAATCAAGTTACTAATGTTGAATTTGACGGTTTTAATGCAAATTATGGCTTTGAGGTCGATGACTCTCTTCACTGGAAAAACAACTATTGGATTGCGGTTGACGGTGGACAGAATTATGTGGCAGAAATTGGATATCGTGCCAATGGCACTGATTTTTTTGAAAAGGTTGCTCGCTCTAACGTTATTTTTATACCAAAGGGAAAAGTAGAAGATAAAGAAAATTACTGCGAATGGAATAATGTAGATGTAAAATATGAAAATATTGAAATACCGGTAGACAATGAAGATTGGCGGTTTAATCAATTTAATTATTGGAAAAATGGAACTCACGGCAACAAGGAAGAAGTTGGTTATTGGTCTTTGGTTCTCCATCAGCATCTCCCCTTTATTCGCCACCCTGAATATGATGTGAGCTTAGAAGAACAGTGGTTTTTTGAAGCGGTAGTTTCTGTTTATACTCAGACTCTCAAGATGTTTCACAATTTAGAAAATGATAAGGTTGACTTTCGGCTGACTCTATCTATTACCCCGCCTTTAATTTCAATGATGCAAGACCCATTGTTAATCAAAAGGGCAGCAAGACATATTGACGAGTGTATAAAATTCGCAACTAGAGAGCGAGATAACGGATATGGCAAACCGTATTATGAAGCAATTGAGCAGACATTACATAAGTTTTGGATCGCAAAAGAAATATTTGATAAGTATGAGGGAGATCTTACTCGTGGTTATAAATATTTTCAGGATCTTGGAAAAATAGAAATTATTACCTGTCCTGCGACTCATATGGTTTTGCCATTTTTTGCTCATCTTCCTGAGGCAATCAGGGCACAAATTAAAACAGCGGTTACTCAGTATGAGAGAACTTTTGGTAAGCCTCCACAAGGTATGTGGCTTCCGGAAAATGCTTACACTCCGGGAATTGATAGATATTTGGCAGATGAAGGGATTAAATGGTTTTTGGTAAATCGTAATGGTTTGTTTGAGGGTGACACAAAATGCTTTTATGATACCAACGCACCGATAGTAACCGATAGTGGAATTGCTTGTTTTGGGATTGATAAAGATACACGAGATCAGGTCTGGAGTAGAGAGTCAGGATATCCCGGTCATCCAAATTATAAAGAATGGTATCGTGACTTGGGATATGATGCAGACTGGGATTATCTTCCTGAGTATTTCAAGACTGCCGATGTCCGCAGGAATACTGGCCTTAAATATTATCGGATAACTGATAAAATGTGTAGTCTTCATGAAAAGGATTATTACGATGTCGCTTGGGCAAAAGAAACTGTTTATGAGCAAGCCGGACAGTTTGTTTATTATCGAGGAGTTCAGGCAAATCACATTAAAGACACAATGAGTATCAAGCCATGCATAGTATCAGCTTATGATGCTGAACTATTTGGTCATTGGTGGGAGGAAGGTCATCAATGGCTAGAATCGGTTTTTAGAAAGATGTGTTTTGATCAAGAAGAAGTTAGACCGTGTACCCCTTCTGAATACTTAGCAGAGAATCCAAATCATCAAAGATTAACTCCAGGTGCAAGTTCATGGGGCAAAAATGACTATTTTAATGTTTGGGTTGACGGTAGGGAATATCAACCAAATTGCTGGGTTTATCGACATTACTTTCGTCTAATCGAAAAAATGATTGAGGTGGCAAATAAATATCAACACAATAAAGACCCCTTGCTGGAGAGAGCACTGAATCAGGCTGTTAGAGAGCTGTTTCTATCAACCGCTTCGGATTGGGGATTTTTGATAGAAACCGGACAGGCAACTCGCTATTCGGAAATGCAAATAGTAACTCACATTGCTCGCACGAAAGAATTGCTAGAACAAATACAATCGGGAAAAATAGAGGAAAAATTTCTCATCACCTTAGAAACTGCCGACTGTATTTTTCCTTACCAGGATACAGATTTTAGAGTTTTTTGTAGCAATCTCTGAAAACAATAGTAATTCACAAAAAGTATATTGTGCGTAATTTAAATCCGGGAAATTTAAAATCATCGTAGCGATACAGTTTTGATTTAACCTAAATTCTTCAGTTGAAATTTAGAATTTGATTTATTCACTTTTTTTGTTGGAAAGAAGTTTTCTTAGGCTTTCTAGCAATGCCTCAAATCTGTCAGCGACATCTTTTTTGTTTAAAACATCTTTATCTAAATAAATCTTATCCGGATTTATCTTATTTTCGTCAGTGCCTGCAACTCCATTTTTTTCTATGATTCGCTTAAGTTTATTCTCGTTTTTTAGCCAAAATGCGCTTAGTTGATTATACGTCAAATTTTTAGAGTTTTTAGGAATTCGATTATTTGCGGCCACAATAGCCTCCTCATATAATAATTCAATCTATAAATCCATACTGTATTCTTTTTATCGACAAGTAGTTAACGTTGATTTAAAAAATAAATACGATTTATGGCTTTCCCTCTAAATCTAAGTATTGTTGGTTTTATTCAAATTACCTAAATTCTCTTCTCTTTTATTTGCACAGTATAGTTAATATTTATATTATTTTATGATGGTAGATAAAGGTGATGTTTGTCTTTATCATTTAAGATGTTAGGAGATTGTATATGGATTTTAGTGAGATAATGAAAAATTTGCCCGATATGATGGGCAAGGTGAAGGATATGCAGGCTGGAGTTAAAAATATCAAGGTGTCTGGTAATGCTGGTGGTGATATGGTTGTGGTTGAACTTAATGGTGCTGGGGAGATGCTTAGTATTAAACTTGATAAAGAGATTGTTGACCCAGATGACATTGAGATGTTGCAAGATTTAATTGTTGCGGCAACTTCTGATGCCAAAAAAAATGTAGCGGCAAAGATTCAAGAGCAAGTGTGTGCCCAAACCGGTGGAATTGACCTTTCTTCATTAGGAATTGATTTGCCGGGAATGATGTAGTAATGGCTGATATTGATTCTCCATATCCAGATAGTCTTGGCAAATTGGTTGAGGTGTTTGCTCGATTACCGGGGGTTGGAAAACGCAGTGCTGAGCGGATGGCGTTTTATTTTCTTAAATGTGGAAAAGAAGAGGCAATGGACTTTGCCTTTGCCATCCGAGATTTGCGTAAAAATTTACGTTCGTGCACAATTTGTTTTAACCTTGCTGAAGGTGAGATTTGTGCTATTTGTTCTAATCCCGCTAGAGATGATTCACAGCTTTGTGTTGTTGAAATGCCAAGAGATGTAATCGCGATTGAGAAGACCGGTTCTTATCGAGGGCTATACCATGTGATTCTCGGCCGCATTTCTCCGATTGAAGGGATTGAACCTGATGATTTAAAGATTAAAGAACTTTTTATTCGAATAGAAAATGGTGATTTTGAAGAAATAATTATTGCCACTAATCCTACCGCAGAAGGCGACGCCACGGCATCATACCTTGCTGATAAAATTCATCCATTAAATATAAAGGTAAGTCGTCTTGCTAGAGGTATATCTGCCGGTACCGAAATTGAATTTGCCGGACTTGCCAATTTGCAAAGTGCCTTTCTTGGACGCTCAAAAATTTAAAATATCCGAAAAAAGTTGAAGATATATTTTCCTCTCGACGATGTAAATAGTAATAAAAATTTTACTATTTAGGGGGAAATATGGATAACGTAATTAAATCAATAGTATCTCTTTGCGTGATAATTTTCGTAGGAGTTATGTCAAGTATATTTTCTAATGATGGCATTGAAAGAATCCTTAAAGTGCCGGAAGCGGTATTTGCTAGCATTCCAGTTGTGGAAGACGCAACCCCCGAAGATGTTCGGCTAGTTCGTAGACGTGGTGGCTGGGAAGATAGTTATGCAGAAACCGGTATGACATTTATTGAATATGTAACTAGCAATGCTCCTCGACCTAAAAAAAGTAAAAAAATAATATACCTGCAACCTATGGGTGATTTTAATGGGACAG
>CAMZKK010000202.1 GCA_947311175.1 uncultured Planctomycetota bacterium
AGACTATGAGGACAGAGGGTCATGTATTCTTTTTGGTGATGGTGCAGGAGCGGTAGTTGTTGGAAAAAGTGATGATAAAAAATCATCAATTATTGATTCTCTGATTACAGCTGACGGTACTAACTGGGAACCTCTACAATTACCTGCCGGAGGGAGTAGGCATCCTGCAAGCAATGAAACAGTTGCAAACAGAATGCACTATATGAAGATTGCCGGAAGAGCTGTTTATAAGCTGGCGGTGAAAAGTATTGTTGATATAGTGAAAGAAATTTTAACACGAAATAATCTTTCCGCAGAAGACATTGCTCTTTTTATTCCTCATCAAATGAATGAAAGAATAATGGAGGGTGCTGCCGGTAGGCTTGATATAGAAATGGATTGCGTGTATCGTAATATTGCAAAGTATGGCAATACTTCGGCGGCGAGTATTCCAATTGCTTTAGATGAGGCAAGTAAAGATGGAAGTATTAAAAAAGGGGATAGGGTTATTCTTGTCTCTTTTGGTGGTGGTTTAACATGGGCTGCTACATTAATTGAATGGTAAATTATAGGAAAAAAGAAATGTTTAAAAATAAGACTGCAATTATAACTGGTGGTGCTAGAGGAATAGGTGAGGCTATCGCAAGGAAGTTGGCTGCGGCTGGTGCAAATATAGTTATTTGGGATGTAATGGAAGATGTTGCGGTAGAGACTGCTACTAAGCTTGGAGATGAGTTTGGAGTAAAAACTCGTGGTCTTGGCGTTAATGTTACGTCGTCTGAAGCTGTAGATGAAGCAACGAAAGCAATTCTTAAGGAATTTGGAAATATTGATTTGTTGGTTAATGATGCAGGAATTACCAGAGACAATATTATTCTTAGAATGAAGGAAGAAGATTGGGATTTAGTCCTTAATATTAATCTTAAAGGTGCATTCTTGTGTACAAAGGCAATTGGTAGATATATGCTAAAGGCAAGATATGGAAGGATTGTTAATATTGCTTCTGTTATTGGTTTGATGGGTAATGCCGGGCAAGCAAATTATGGTGCATCGAAGGCTGGGCTTATTGGTCTTACCAAGACCTCTGCAAAAGAATTCGCATCACGAGGAGTTACCGTTAATGCGGTTGCTCCAGGGTATATCAGAACCGCAATGACTGATGCACTTAAGGATGAAGTAAAAGAAGAAATGTTAAAACTTGTTCCACTTAGAAAGCTTGGAGAACCTGAAGATGTGGCATCTTGTGTGGGATTTTTACTTTCTGATTCAGCAAAATATGTCACCGGACAGGTACTTACTGTTGACGGTGGAATGGTAATGTAGTATTGTTAAGCATCGCTTAGGCGATGATTTTTTGTAAAATGTGTGTATTTTAGAATAGTTTAGTTATAGAAAGGAATAATTATGGCATCACGAGATGAAATTAAGGAAAAGGTAATTGATATTGTAGTTGAGCAACTTCAGGTATCTAGAGATCAAGTTAAAGATGAGACATCATTTATTGATGATCTTGGTGCAGACTCACTTGATACTGCAGAATTGGTAATGGAATTTGAAGATGAGTTTGATATTAATATTCCAGAAGACGAAGACGGAATCAAGACTGTTGGTGCTGCAATTGATTTTATTGCCAAGCAAGGTGAATAGTTTATAGATAATTTTGAGGATGAGGCGTGGCTGATTTATAGTCACGTCTCTGTTCTCTAAAACAGAAAATATTAGTGGAGAATTTTAATGTGTAATACAACAGGTCGTCGTCGAGTAGTAGTAACCGGCATTGGAATGCTGGCTTCACTTGGCAATAACAAAGAAGATGTCTGGCAAGGATTAATGGCTGGAAAGAGTGGAATTGCTAAGATTGAAGGAATGGACACAACTGATTTTTCAGTCCATATCGGCGGTGAAGTTAAAGGCTATAATGCGTCCGACTACATGGACAAGCGCGATGTAAGAAAATACGACCGCTTTGTTCAGTTCGCCATGGGTGCATCTGCTCAGGCGTTAGAAGATTCAGCTCTTGATTTGAGTAGTATTGATCTAGACCGTGCAGGTTGTATTATTGGTAGTGGTGTTGGTGGTATTCTTTCAATGGAAGAACTAATGATAAAGTATGCCAAGAAAGGTGCGTCACGAATATCTCCACTTACAATCCCGAAGATTATGGTTAATTGTGCATCAGGAATGGTCGCAATTAAGTATGGACTAAAGGGGGTTAATTATGGTCCGGTTACAGCTTGTGCTTCAGGCTCACACGCTATAGGTCTTTCTATGCGTCATATCCAATGGGGGGAAGCAGATGTTGTACTTGCAGGTGGTGCTGAGGCTGGGATTTCATTATTAGGCTTGGGTGGTTTTTCAAATATGACTGCTCTATCAACTAGAAATGATGATCCGGAAAGAGCCAGTCGTCCATTCGATAAAGAGAGAGACGGTTTTGTTATCGCTGAGGGAGCAGGGCTGGTTGTCTTAGAAGAACTTGAACATGCAAAAGCAAGAGGGGCAAAAATTTATGGAGAAATCCTTGGTTATGGATTTACAGATGATGCACATCATATTACTTCACCGGCAGATGGTGGAGAGGGTGCAGCAAGAGCGATTAGTATTGCAATTAAAGATTCGGGGCTAAATCCTGAAGATATTGATTATATTAATGCTCATGGAACTTCTACTCCGTTTAATGATAAAAATGAATCCTCTGCAATTAAGCAAGCTCTTGGGGAACATGCTTATAAAATAAAGGTCAGCTCTACAAAGAGTATGACCGGTCATATGCTAGGAGCAGCAGGTGGCATGGAGTTTGGACTTTGTGCAATGATGCTTGAGCGGCAAAAAATTCATGGTACTCTTAATTATGAGAATAAAGACCCTGAATGTGATCTTGACTATGCAGGTGATGGTGCGGTCGAGATGCCTCTCAGAAATGTGCTGTCAAACAGTCTTGGTTTTGGCGGACACAATGCGTGCCTGTGCTTAGGACAATATAAAGAATAATCAATTTAATGTAATAATTTAAAATAACATATGGTGAGGAGAGTAAAATGGAATTAGATTTTGGCTTTAATGAAGAACAATTAATGATTCGCGACTTAGCGAGACAGATTGCCAAAGAAAAAGTAGTGCCGGCTCGGGCAAAGTATGATGAAGAACAAAAATTCCCATGGGATGTAATTAACCAAATTGCTGCTAGTGATCTCTTTGGGGTTTTCATAGATACAGAATATGGTGGATGTGCTGAAGGAAATGGTATTACAAATATGTGTATCGTTACCGAAGAGTTATCAAAAGCTTGCGGGGGGATTGCTCTCGCATTTGCTGGCACCGGACTTGGTACTTTGCCAATCATTCTTAGTGCAAGCGAAGAACAAAAACAAAAATATTTGCCGGATATTGCAAGTGGTAAGAGGCTTGCCGCATTTGGTTTGACTGAACCTAATGCCGGCAGTGATGCAGCTGCAATTCGCACAACTGCGGTAAAAGATGGCGATGATTATATTATCAACGGAACCAAGCAGTGGATTACTAATGGTGGTGACGCTGAAATCTATACTGTTTTTGCCGTAACAGATAAGACCAAAGGAGCTCGTGGAGCGAGTTGTTTTGTAGTAGAACTTGGAACACCGGGATTTTCAATTGGTAAAAAAGAAGATAAATTTGGGATTCGTGCATCGTCAACTACTGAATTGATTTTTGAAGATTGTCGAGTTCCTGCAACAGATATGATTGGTAAGCCAGGAACTGGTTTTATGACTGCAATGAAAACCTTTGATGCAAGTCGTCCGGGGGTTGGTTCACAGGCACTCGGAATTGCTGCCGGTGCTCTTGAGTTAGCGGTTGATTATAGCCGTGAGAGAATTCAGTTTGGCAAGCCTGTATCATCAAATCAAGGTTTACAGTGGATGATGGCTGATATGGCAATGCAGGTAGAAGCAGCTCGTGCGCTTATTTATGCGACTGCGAGAACTATTGACAATCCAAAGGGACGAGCAACTAAGTTCTCTGCAATGTCTAAATGTTTTGCGAGTGATATGTCTGTTCAAGTCTGTCTTGATGCAATTCAGATTTTTGGTGGTTATGGATATATGAAAGAATACCCAATTGAAAAATATTTGCGTGATGCAAAGATTACTCAGATTTATGAAGGAACAAACCAAATTCAACGCGATGAGATTGCAAGTGCCTTGATTAAGGAATCTGCACAGCGTAAATAATAATAAGTATGGAATTTAATGTTCCATAGCGAGTATTGAACTGTAAATAATAATTTAGAGGAGAGTAGAATTGGCTCTTAATATTGTAGTTTGTATGAAACAAGTTCCCGATACCACAGAGGTAAGGATAAATCCTGAGACCAACACTTTGATTCGTGACGGTGTTGATTCGATTATTAATCCATTTGACACTTATGCCATTGAAGAGGCGGTGAGACTTTGTGAACGGGTAGAAGGAAGTAAAACGACTATCTTATCGATGGGACCTCCACAGGTTGAGTCATCGTTGAAAGATGCTCTAAGTGTTGGCGCGGATGAAGTTGTCTTGTTAAGTGATCGTGAATTTGCCGGAGCAGATACTTGGGCTACAAGTTATACCCTTGCGGCTGCGATGAAAAAATTAAAACCTGATTTAATCATTACCGGAAAACAGGCAATTGATGGCGATACCGCACAGGTTGGTCCGGGGATTGCCGTTCATCTTGATATGCCACAGGTATGTTATGTCTCTAAGATTAGAGAGATTAATGATGAGGTTGCAATCGTTGAAAGGCTATTAGAGGATGGACATGAGGTTGTTGAAGTCAAGTTGCCAGCAGTGTTGACGGTGGTTAAAGAAATTAATGAACCCCGCCTTCCGTCATTAAAAGGCAAGATGAAGGCTAAGAAAACTGCTGTTACTGTTTGGACAAATGATGACCTTGATACCGATCCGGAGTGCTTAGGGTTGACTGGTTCTCCGACGCAAGTAAGTAAAATATTTTCTCCTCCAAAGCGTGGCGGCGGAGAAATGATTGACGGTGAAAACGCTCAAGAGAAAGCAGAGACTGTGGTTGCTAAGTTAAAAGAGCTTCAGGTTATTTAATTAAGAGAGATTGAAATGTCAGAAAATAAATTGATAATAAGTGCAGATAAGTGTGTTGGCTGTACTAAGTGTGTCAAGCAGTGTCCGTTTGCTGCTTTGGAAATGGATGGTAAGCTTGCAGTCGTCAATGATAGTTGTACCTTTTGCGGATCATGTGTAGATGTTTGTCCGACAAAGGCAATAATCCTTAATCGTGCAGAGCAAAAGGGGGTTGACCTCAGTGCTTATGCTGGAGTATGGGTCTTTGGTGAACAAAAAAATGGAAAGATTCAAAGTGTTGTTTTAGAACTCATAAATGAGGGAAGAAAGCTTGCTGATTCTCTTGACGAAAAATTAAGCGTGGTGGTTCTTGGCAATGACATGGATGCAGCTTGTCAGGAATTGCTTGAGTATTCAGTAGATTATGTTTTACAGATTGATGCTCCAGAGTTGGCTGATTATGCGGCTGAGCCGTATGCAAAGGTATTGTCTGATATTGTGAGTAAACGAAAACCATCAATTATCCTTGCCGGTGCTACTTCTATTGGTCGAAGTTTTCTTGCACGAGTTGCGGTTGAGGTTAAGGCTGGACTAACGGCTGATTGTACTGGACTTGAGATTTGCGAAAAAATGTTACATCAAACTCGTCCTGCTTTTGGTGGGAATATTATGGCAACAATTCTCACTCCAAACCATCGCCCACAAATGGCTACAGTTCGTCATAAGGTATTCAAAGAAGCCACCAAGAATGGCGGATGCGGTGGCAAGATTGAAAAGATAGCGGTTGATGATAACAAATTATTAACCAGTAGAACTAAACGAATTGAATTTATTACTGATAACGAGACCACAATAAATATTGCAGAGGCAGACATTATTGTTTCTGGTGGTAGAGGAATGGGTAAACCAGAAAATTTTGCTTTGCTTGAAGAACTTGCTAATGCGCTTGGTGGTGCGGTTGGTGCTTCAAGGGCAGCGGTTGATAGTGGTTGGATTCCATATAGCCATCAGGTTGGTCAAACCGGAAAGACGGTTGGACCAAAACTTTATATCGCTTGTGGCATTAGTGGTGCGATTCAACATATGGTTGGAATGAATTCATCAGACACAATTATTGCAATCAACAAAGATCCGGATGCACCAATCTTTGAGATTGCTTCATTTGGAATTGTTGGTGATGTGTTTGAGGTTGTTCCAGAGCTTATAAAAGCTATAAAAAATAAATAGATTTCATTATTTTAAATTTAAAAATTCTAAAAGGAAATTAAAAGATGACGGTATCAGCCATAGTCGGTATGCAATGGGGAGATGAGGGTAAAGGTAAGATAGTGGATGCACTTTCTGAGGCTTCTGATATAGTTGTTCGTTGTCAAGGTGGAGCAAATGCCGGACATACCGTTGTTATTGGTGATGATATCTATAAATTGCATGTTATTCCCAGTGGCATTTTGCGTGAAGGCGTAATATCGGTAATTGGCAATGGCGTTGTTTTTGACCCTATTGGGGTTGTTACTGAAATCACCGGATTGAAAGAAAAAGGCATTGATGTAAGTAGCCGTTTGATGATTTCTGAACGAGCTCATTTGGTTATGCCGTATCACAAGATACTTGATGGCTTAAATGAAGAAAACTTAGGCGAACAAAAAATTGGCACAACTGGTAGGGGGATTGGGCCGGCTTATGCAGACAAGGCGGCAAGAACCGCTATTCGTGGTGGCGATCTTAAGGATGAAGATAAATTTAAAGAAAAAGTCCTTGATAGAATTAAAGCAATGAATAAAAGAATTGAATTTCTTGGCGGCGAAAAGGTTGATGCACAAGTGGCATTAACTGAACTTCTTGAAGCAAGAAAAATACTTGCCCCGTTAATAAAAGACACTGTTTATTATCTGCATCAGGCATATGCGTCAGGGAAAAATATTTTGATGGAGGGTGCACAAGGTTCTCAACTTGATATTGATTTTGGGACTTATCCGTTTGTTACTAGTTCTAACACCACCGGCGGTGGTTTTGCTACTGGTTCAGGATTGCCAGCAACGGCGGTCGATGAGATGCACGGTATTTTCAAGGCATTTACAACTCGTGTTGGAGAAGGTCCTTTTGTGAGTGAAATCAAGGATGAAATTGGCGATAAATTGCGTGGGACAGGTGAGAATCAATGGGATGAATTTGGAACGACAACTGGTCGTCCTCGTCGTTGTGGCTGGTGTGATTTAGTGGTTGGTAAATTCGCAACAAGAATTAGTGGAGTCAATAATCTTCACATCACTAAATTAGATATAATGTCAGGCTTTGATGAGATTAAGGTTTGTGTGGCGTATAAACTTAATGGTGAAACCATCGATACCATGCCTGCATCTTATGAAGATTTAGCAATGTGTGAGCCTGTGTATGAAGTTATTGAAGGATGGAAAGAAGATATCACAGGAATTACCGAATTTTCAGACCTTCCTGATAATGCACAAAAATACGCAGAAATGATTTTTAATGCCTTAGAGATTAAAAAAGGCACAATTAATGTCGGCCCAAGAAGAGATCAATCTATTAGCTGGGGATAAAATTTGTCGAACGAAGACCCTATTTATCCTTGTCCAGTTGATGAAGATGCACTCCCAAAGCATATTGCAATAATTATGGATGGTAATGGTCGTTGGGCAAAAGAACATAATCTACGTCGCACCAAGGGGCATGAGGCAGGGGTTGAAACTGTGCGAACAATTGTTGAGCACTGTTCAAGTTGGGGCGTTGAGGTTCTAAGCCTTTATGCCTTTTCAAGTGAAAATTGGAATCGCCCAGCGATTGAAGTTAATGCCTTAATGATGCTACTAAAAACATTTCTAAGAAAAGAACGAGATCAGCTACATCAAAAAAATGTCAAAATTGTTGCTATTGGTGATATTGAGCGTCTCCCTTCTGCTGCTCGCAAGGAGCTTGAATTAAGTATTGAAAAAACCGAAAAGAATACAGGACTTATTTTGCAACTTGCTCTTTCATACGGAAGCCGAGATGAGATTGTTCGAGCAACGAAGAAGATAGCGCAGATGTGCGTTGATGGCAATTTAAGGATAGACGATATCGACGAAGAATTAATCAGCAATAATCTAGATACTGCCGGCATTCCTGATCCCGACTTATTGATAAGAACTGCGAGTGAAATGAGGATTTCAAACTTTATGTTATGGCAAATAAGCTATGCCGAGTATTATAGTACAAAATACTATTGGCCGGAGTTTACTGGTCAATGTCTCGCAGAAGCGGTTGAAGAATTTTCCAGCCGTTTACGAAAATACGGTGGACTTGGATAATATAGTCTTGATTTTTTTATGATGAAAAGGGGAGTTATTTTATGTTGAAATACCGAATTCCTGCTGCCTTGATTATGTCTGCAGTGTTTGTGGGATGTTTGTACCTTGATACTCATTATCGGTCAAGTTTGGCTTTATCATCTTTTTTTGCAGTTGGGGTAGTGATTGTGTTGCGTGAATTTTTTGCAATGGCAGAAGCAAAAGGGGCAAAACCAATGGTGTTGTTTGGAATCATCATGGCTGTTTGTTTGACCTTTGCCCATGATAGATGGTGTTGGGAAAAATGGCATAACGCTACTCGCAGTGTGCCGGATTTAATGTCAACCGTCCTCGCCTTATGCGTTATTGGAACTTGTGCCTTGCAGGGTGCGAGAAAGTCTCCGAAGGACGCAATTTCTAATATTGGGATTACTCTTTTTGGTTGGATTTATGTTTGGTTTTTACCCGCTTTTATGATTAAGATTCGGCATCTCGGAGTGCCGGGAGCGAGTGGATGGAATTATGATGGAACAGAGTTAGTTGCGATAACCCTTCTTGTTGCTAAATTTTCAGATATTGGCGGTTTCTTCACCGGAAGGTTTATTGGCAAACATAAATTATCTCCAATCATCTCACCAAAAAAAACTTGGGAAGGAGCTGCCGGAGGGGTATTGTTTTCGGTAGTATTTGCCTTGCTTGTAAGGACATTTTATCCACACAGCGTCTTGATGGCATTTAGTTTTGAGACCGTAATTCTTTTTGGGGTTGCGATGGCAATCAGCAGTTTGCTTGGAGATTTGTTGGCTAGTTGCATTAAAAGGGATTGTGAAGTTAAAGATTCTGGCGGTGCGGTTCCAGGGTTTGGTGGGCTTCTTGATGTTGCAGATTCCTTGATGATTGCTAGTCCAATTGCATATTTCTTCTTTTTGTTAGCAGGTGCTCGTCCAGGTCTTGAGGTATGAAAGAGCGAATTGAAATTGAATCTCGGGATGTTGCACTAATTCTCTTTGGTCCAAATGATTCACATCTGCGTATTTTAAGAAAAAAACTTAAGGTTAAAATAATCCTTAAAGGTAATTGCTTGATTATTGACGGAGATGAGGAAAATGTCTCATTCGCAATAGCGACTTTGAAAACAATCCTTGATGCAATTGATGTAACAGACGAAAAGGGCTTTGATCACGATAAACTACAATGGTTACTTGCCGGAGTTGGGGAAAATGAAAAGTCCTCCCCTCTTAACATTATTATTCCGGGTGGAAAAAAAATAGAACCCAAAAGCAAAGGGCAAGAAAAATATATTAAAGCAATGCGAAACAGTGATTTGGTGTTTGGGGTTGGACCTGCCGGAACGGGTAAAACTTATCTGGCGGTTGCGTGTGCGGTTGAGGCATTAAAATTAGGCAGAGTGAAAAGAATAATTCTCGCCCGCCCGGCAGTTGAAGCTGGCGAAAGATTAGGCTTTCTGCCTGGTGATATGCAAGACAAGGTAAATCCTTATTTAAGACCACTATATGATGCACTTGATGACATGCTTACGAGAGGTGAAAAGGCACAATATTTTGAAACAAATGTAATAGAGGTTGCCCCGTTAGCGTTTATGAGAGGTAGAACTCTTAGTAAATCATTTGTCATTTTAGATGAAGCGCAAAATACCACTCCTGGACAAATGAAGATGTTCCTTACTAGGTTAGGGGCTGATTCGCAAGCCATAGTTACTGGTGATATTACTCAAATTGATTTAGATGAGGGTAAAAATTCAGGGCTGATTCATGCAGAGAAAATTCTTACTGGTATTAATGGTATATCTTTTGTAAAATTAACCGAGATAGATGTTGTTAGACATCGTCTTGTTAAATCAATAATTAAGGCTTATAGTTTGGATAATAATTGTGATTAAACAAAAAAAGAGACCATCAGTATTTAGGATTTCGAGATTAACTGCAGAAAAGAGATCTGTAAAAAAGCGAAGTATGAAGGCTCGTATTCATATCGGTGATAACTTAACCTTTAGGCGAATATTGGTTGTTTTACTTTTGCTTTTATTGCTTCTTATCCCAAGTATATTTGGACCGAAATTAGTCCCTTATCGTATTGGTCAA
>CAMZKK010000203.1 GCA_947311175.1 uncultured Planctomycetota bacterium
CTGACTCTCTCTTCGGGTGGAATAGCAACCAGTGGAAACTATCGTCAATTTTTTTCAAACAACGGTACACGATACTCTCACATAATTGATCCAAGAAATGGAAAACCGTTAACCAATAACCTTGCAGGTGTTACCATAATTGCTCCAACCTGTATGCAGGCAGATGCCATTGCAACAACAGTTAGTGTACTTGGTGAAAAAGGATATAAGGCATTTCTCGACAAATTTGACAATGTAAAAGCTATCCTACAAATAGAAAGAGATGACCAAACCATTGAAATTGTTAATTATTCCTCAGAACAGAAAATATCTCCAGCTAAGTAAAATTTCCACAGCCATCATGTCTTTGACTTGTGTTAAGGATTTTCTTGATTTATTTGCCATTCCGTATAGAATTCTTTAAATATTATTTTAGAAAGGGATTAAATTGTTAGATAAAACATACAGTAACCTATTACTCATTTCAATCATCGTTATCGTTTCGCTTAGTGGTTGCAATCTGTTCAATAGTATGAAATCTATAGCAACTGCACCGGCAAGAAAATTGAACACCGACAATCAAAAACGAGAAGCACAGGCAAAAAAAGAAAAAGACGCATACCATCAAACAAAAACTCTTGAAACACCCATATATAAAGCACCTAATGAAGAAAATCCAACTTACGCAATCAGCCTAATGAGAAGACGAGAATTCAAACAGGCACTTACAATCCTTGAAAAATGTCTAAAGAAAAATCCGAAAAATCCGGAGTTCCTTAGCCTTAAAGGAGACTGTCTTTTCCAGCTCAGCAAATTCAAAGAGGCAAAAGATGCATACATCGCCTCTCGCAACCTCAATCCATCCTATTATCCAGCATTTTTGGGAATTGGCATTGTCACGCTAAACATAGCCAAGCAAAACGAACAACAAGGTAAAACTCAACTTGCTCTTGATAATTATACCGAAAGTCTAAAATTACTTAGAGAGGCAAACAAAATACTACCAAATAACCTAACTGCATCATATGGCAGAGCACATGCCGCAGCTGGAATAGGAAATTACTATTATCAAAGAGCATTAAATTTAAAACGAATTAGAAATGATTTGCAAGGTGCAGAGACTATGTGCGACAAAGCAATCAACCTTTATAAAGAAGCAATTAGTTACGGAACTAACTATAGCTCTCAATATAGGAAGCAAGTAGGGGCAAGAATCTTTCTTGCCATCATTCATTATCGATCAGGAACATTATTTAAAGAATTTAGCCAACGGCAAATGGCAAAAATTGCTTTCAATAATTCAATTCTAACATGGAAAAGTGTTCTCAGAGAAATTGACCCTAATAACACTCAAGCAAAAAGTGAAATAAAAAAATGCGAAAAAATTCTGCAAGGATTATAAAAATTCAAATATTCAAAAATGGCTCAAACTAATGTTAATCACAATTGGGAAAAAAGCTCAATTTCAAGAAAGTGGAATTCCTCTCCGTGGGCAATGTCAACCATACAATAGTGATTGGCAATTAAAGATTTTTGAAAAAGGAAAAACTACCGTCATCTTTGAAGGCAACTACTATGTCTGTCGGCAACTACAAGAAAAATGTAAAAACGAAAAAGACATAAAAAAAATAAAGCGAAAAATCAAGAGCATAACAAAAGAATATATGGATGACACTCAGGAGACAGCGGTTATCACCACAAAATCTACAGCAACCACCATTAAAAATATTAGGAAACACAAGAAAATACAATAGTGATGGACAAAAACAAAATAGACACCTAAATTGATTCAAAAAGAGTATCGGCAAGCAAAAGGAGTATAGATATGGGTAGTGATGAATTTTCAGATATGCTGTCTGAGTTAAAGGATGAATTTCAACCCAAAGAAATCCTCGAAGAACTCAATCTTAAAATACTTTCAACCTTCGATTTAGGTGAGATAATAAACGATATTGTAGAAAAAACTTGCCGAATTCTAAACTGTGACCGAGCTACCATCTATGTCGTTGAACGAGGCGAAAGCAAAGAAGGCCGTGAGCTTGTAAGTCGCAGCACAATCGGTGATGAAATCAAAGAAATTCGATTGCCTTACAATCTAAAAAGTATTGCCGGAGCGGTGGCTTGCTCTGGAAAGTTAATCAGAATAAGAGATGTTTACGACCAAGAAGAATTAATGTCAATCACCCCAAGCCCAGACTTTGATCATTCTTGGGATAAAAAAACCGGTTATCGCACAACGAGTATGCTTGTTAATCCGGTCAGACAAAAAGACTATGTAGTTGGGGTAATTCAAGCACTCAATAAAAATGGCAGTGAATTTTCAAAAGAAGACGAAGGGTTTATTTGTCAAATTTCCGATCTTTTAGCTTCTGCCCTATCGTCTGAGCGTGGGCACACCAGAACCTTACGCAAAAAGCGAAAAACCATAAATGCAATGCTAATAGAAAAAAAACTAATTAGCGAAGAAAACCTCAACAATGCAATCAACAAAACAAAGACAGAAAAGACAAAACTCCTTGATGTTCTCATAAATGACTTTGATATTTCCGAACAAGAAATAACCAAATGTCTTGCAGAATTTAACGATGTTGAATATATCGAGTTTAATCCAGAAGTTACAATTGATCCCATAATCTTTGACACTCTAACCGAAGCATATGCCAAACAACATGTGATATGCCCGATAAAACAAGTTATGGCAAAAGATGGGACAATGAAGATTCACTTAGTGATGCAAAACCCAAAAGATTTTGTTGCAATAGAAGATGTGGAAATTCGCACCGGGGCAAAAGTTTCAACAATCTTGATGGCAACCCGCAAAGATATTCTCGCAATGATTAGACACTGCCTACATCCAAGCCAAAGTCAAACCGGTGACACCTCAGAAGATGCTGAATCAATGGGAGACTTAATCACTGAACTGAATGAAGAACTCGGGATTGAAGAATCGGAAAATGTCGAAGCAATCAATATTCAAGAAGGCACAACCGAAGAAGAAGGTCCTATCGTTAAACTTAGCAACAGAATTATTGAAGAGGCTGTTCGCAGAGGTGCAACCGATATTCATATTGAACCATACGAAACCAAAGTTTTGGTAAGATACAGGATTGATGGCTCTCTCGAAATCGCACTAACATTTCCTTTCCATGCCAAAAATGCCATTGTCTCTCGTTATAAGATTATGGCAGAATGTAATATTACCGAGCATAGAGTACCGCAAGATGGTCGAATTGCCTTTAAAAAATTTGGCGGTAGATATGACATAGAATTACGAGTCAACTTCTTGCCAACGGTTGGAGAAAATGAAGACATAGTTATGCGTATTCTCGCCGATTCTAAACCTTTGCCTCTAAAAAAACTTGGACTTTACGACCACGCTCTTAATCCCATGCTTGAATCAGTGCAAAAACCATACGGAATGATTCTTTGCGTTGGACCTACCGGCTCAGGTAAAACTACAACCCTACATAGCGCAGTGTCTTACATCAATCAACCGGATAGAAAAATTTTAACCGCTGAAGATCCGGTTGAAATAACCCAAGAAGGACTTCGGCAAGTGCAAGTAAAGAAAAATGTTGGACTAACATTTGCTGCCGCTCTTCGGGCATTCCTTCGACAAGACCCTGATGTGATTTTGGTTGGTGAAATGCGTGATTTGGAAACCTGTTCAATTGCGGTAGAAGCAGCCCTTACCGGTCACTTATTGCTTTCAACTCTACATACCAATAATGCTCCGGAAACCGTTACTCGACTTGTTGATATAGGAATTGATCCGGTAACCCTTAGCGATGCCTTACTGTTGGTATTGGCTCAAAGGTTGACAAAAACTCTTTGTAAAAGTTGCAAGGAGCAATATGAGCCCACCGATGAAGAACTTGCAGAGGCAGGGATTGAACGGACTAATGACGGGAAAATTGTTTACTTAGGTGAGGAATATCCTGATGCGTCATTCTATAAACCTGTGGGCTGTCCCGCTTGTGAAAATCGTCAATACAAAGGCAGGATGGGACTGCACGAAGCCCTGCACAATACAGACAACATAAAAAGCCTCATTGCGAAAAGCGGAAGCATTGCCGACATTCGTGCAGCCGCAAAGGCAAACGGAATGAAAGAACTATATGAAGACGGTATAATCAAGGTGCTTGACGGAAAGACCTCTATTCATCAAATAAGAGCTGTCTGTACCGAGTGATGAAATTCTTTAAAAACAATCAAAAGACAATAATTCTTTTTTTTGCCACTATAATCCTTTATGGACAAACTCTAACCTTTGGCAGATTGGCGTGGGATGATTATTCTTATGTTGGGAAAAAACCGATATTAAGGTCGGAAATAAATTTCAAAAGCATTACCGATGCATTTTCATTAGACAATCCTAAAAATAATTACGGCTATAAACCTATCACAATCCTTAGTTATATAGTTGA
>CAMZKK010000204.1 GCA_947311175.1 uncultured Planctomycetota bacterium
AGACCTTACTAGTGATGAATTTATAAACGCTCTCCTTGATGACCTTAACAGACACAAAGGAAACGCAGAGCAACACGACGACATTACAATCGTGACATTTAAAGCCAAATAAATTTTGGAGACAATATGACTGGAACATCTCACAAAGAACTAATAATACCTAATCTTACCAAACATCTTTCTAGTGTTAGAGATGCGGTAACTGCAGTGGTTCAAGAAAGCGAATTTCCAAACACTGATATGCACAGAATAATTCTGGCTGTTGACGAAGCGGTTGCAAACATCATGGAACACGCTTATGAGAATCGAGATCCTGAGTCAAAACTGACCATAAATCTGATGTTAGATGCTGACTCAACAAAATTTGAAGTAAGAATTCAAGATTCTGGCAAAGAATTTGATCCGTCAGACATACAAACTCCAGATATAGAAACACATGTAGCTGCTGGCAAGCGAAGTGGTTTAGGAATATTTCTGATGAGGCAGATAATGGATGAAGTAAAATACACCTTCGTAAGTGGTGTTAAAAATGAATTAAAAATGATTAAATATGTACGGTAATAATAGTATTTTTATAAAAAGGGGTCGATAATGCCCGAACTAGACATTAAAAATGTAGATTTAGACGATGGAATAACCCAAGTTAGCCTTAGCGGATTTCTTGACGCTCATACTTTTGAACAACTTGATGAATCAATTGGCGATTTATTCAATGAAGGCAAGTTCAAATTGATAATAGACCTAGCCGGTTTAGAATACATCAGTAGTGCAGGTGCAGGAGTTTTTATTGGCTCTTTAGCTGAAGCGCAAGAGAATGGCGGTAATATCGTAATTACCTCTACCACGCCAAATGTTTTTGAAGTTTTTGACCTTCTCGGCTTAACTCAAATATTTTCGATGGTTGATGACGTGGAATCAGCGAAGAAGGTGTTTTAGTAATAATGCCCAAATTTATAGTCACAACAATATTAGATACCCATAACGACAGTTAGTGACTAATTTAATGTTAAAATATATTATGTTTAAAGCAAAAAAAAATCCACTCACTTATCTATCAGAACAAAACAATGCCTGAAATCAAGGTTCTGTCAGAACACATCAGAAATAAAATTGCTGCCGGTGAGGTATTAGAGCGACCGGCAAGTGCGGTTAAAGAATTGATTGAGAACTCAATCGATGCCAAAGCAACAAAGATTGAAATTGAAATTAGTGACGGTGGTCATTCATACATTCGAGTAACCGACAATGGTGCAGGTATCCCAAATAATGAAATAAAAAAGGCGGTAATGCGTCATGCAACCAGCAAGATCTCATCTATTGACGATATCTTCAAAATCAATAGTTTAGGATTCAGAGGTGAAGCACTTCCATCAATGGCTGCAGTCAGCAGATTTGAGATTAACAGCAGAACAAAGAGGAAGAATCGGGCTATTTAATTCAGATTGATGGTGGCGTAATCAAGCAAGAGCAACCGGCATCGAAGGCACCGGGGACAGTAATCACAGTCAAAGATATTTTCTACAATACACCGGCTCGAAGAAAATTTATGAAAAGTCAAGGGGCAGAAGTTTCAGCCATTCGTGACATCATCACAAAGCTTGCCCTAACCTATCCGGAAGTTGCATTTAAATTTATCAATCAAGAAAAAGTTATTTTAGATTTGGATGGTTGCAACAACGTCCTTGATAGAATTTGCAGTATCTTTGGCAATGAACTTAAAGAATGTTTTGTCGAAGTAAGATTTAAACTAGACGACAACATATCTATTTCAGGATTTGTTGCAAGGACTCCCGAGTCACGAGCAAACAGCAAAAGTATCTATACCTTTGTAAATCGCAGATGGATAACTCATAATTCAATAATCCACTCAGTAAGACGAGCCTATGACGGGTTACTGCCCCCGAGAAGATTTCCGATAGCATTTCTTTTTATTGCAATAAATCCTAACGAGATAGATATTAATGTTCATCCGACCAAGAGTGATATTAGATTTAGTAATGAAAGAGAGATAAATGGTTCCATTTTCCGTGCAGTGACCGAAGCGTTACGAAGTGAGAATATTTGCAAAAACAAAGATAATTTAATAAATGAAAGAATAAACATAACAACCGAAATACCCAAAAACTTTAATCGTAATTCATTACTTAAGGAAAATCATGTCAAGTATCATGAGACAAAAGAAAATATTTCCCGCCCCTCAATAACTAAGGTAAATAGTGATGAAGAATTTGCAAAAAAACCTTATGCTCAAACCAAAATAAAATCAATTTTACCGCAACAAAACATGCTTCCTTTCAACAGCTTAGATAGTTTCAAGAAATCAGACTACAAGATACTTGGTCAATCTCACAATAGTTTCATTATTGTCGAATCAAAAACCGGGGTTTTATTTATAGATCAACACGCATTGCACGAAAGAATAATATTTGAAGAATTATTAAAACAAAGGACAGATATTTCCGTTCAACGACTACTTGTCCCTGCGGTATTAGAGTTATCAGCAGAAGAGTATTCGATAGTAATTGAAAATTCATCACACCTAAATGACATGGGCTTTGAATTAGAAAACTTTGGCAACAGAACAATCCTAATCCACACCATGCCAGTGCTGTTAAAAACAACGAAGGCAGCAGAATTATTAAAAGACTGCATCTTTGAGTTATCAACCGGCAATACCTCCAAGCTTGATTTCAAAGCACCATTCATCAAAACCATTGCTTGCAAAGCAGCAATAAAAGCAGGAGATAGATTGCCGGATGAGATGATAATTGGATTACTTATGGATTTAGAAAAAAAATCATTGGCATTTACTTGTCCACATGGCAGGCCATTCGCGTTTGAGATTGGAATTGACGATATCAAGCGAAGGTTTGAACGCACTTGAAATTACCGCCCATTAGAATCATCCTTGGACCAACTGCCAGTGGCAAAGAAAAATCAGCTTTAGTCATTGCCGAAAGACTTAATTCCGATATTATCTCAACCGACTCAATGAAAATATACAAGGATATGGATATTGGAACTGCCACCCCGAGCAAAGCTCATCTTGAAAAAATAAAGCATTGGGCAATCAATATAGTTGAGCCTTCCGAGTCATTCTCAGTTGCTCAATACCTTAAATATGTAGAAGGGACAATGAAAAAATTAGACGAAGAAAATAAATCATATTTTTTTTCAGGAGGCACCGCTCTTTATCAAAAGATACTGACGGAAGGAATGTTAGAAGGAGTTGGAGAAAACAAAAAACTTCGAGAAAAGCTAATGCAAGAAATCGAAAAATTTGGTAATGAATATGTTCATAATAAACTTGAAAAATTAGACCAAACGGCTGCAAATAAGATTCACCCAAATGATATAAAGAGAGTTATAAGAGCGATTGAAGTAGTAACCGACACCGGTATCCCTATAAGTGAACAGCAAACTCAATTTGGAAAACAAAGAACAGATAGAAGATTATCATTGGTTGGCATCCACTGGGACCGTGCAAAATTATATGCTAGAATCAATCAGCGAGTAGACGTCATGATAGAAAAAGGGCTCGAAGAAGAGGCTTGTAAACTTTATACATCCTCAAAACCTCTAAGTTTACAAGCATCCTTAGCTGTTGGTTACAAAGAATTTTTTAATTATTTTGATGGTAAACTTACCAAGGATGAAGCGATCTCCCTAATCAAACAAAAATCAAGAAATCTTGCTAAATCTCAAATGACATGGTTTAACAAATTTGATTGTCAGTGGATTGATGCTGATGAAAGCACAACGCCTGAAGAAATAGCAGAAAAGACAATCAAGCTTTGGGATACTTACACCAAAGAATAAGCCCAAATTCCACAACACATACCCTTTCGAATATAACTGCGGTATTCAGAGTTAACAATAAACAAGAGCTTGTTTATTAATTTTTAATTAAAATTCAATCGCTTTCCTTAGCCAATTACCTCCACCTGTTTCCTTTTTTGAAACAGTGTTTCTTTTCTTGCGATGTTCTATTCCCGTCTTAGATTTTAGATTTTTTGAATGATCGATGTTATCTGAAATATTTCCCGTCATAGACAGTGAAATTCGGTTTCTTTCAACATCAATATCAATAACAGTTACACTAACCTTTTGCATCACTCTTACGATATCAATTGGATCCTTGACATAAGTATTTGCAAGTTGACTAATATGAACAAGTCCATCTTGATGCACACCAATATCAACAAATGCCCCAAATTTTGTGACATTAGTTACAATTCCCGGTAATTTCATTCCGGATTTAAGGTCACTTATTTTTTCAATACCTTCAGCAAATGAAAATTCCTCAAAAACTTTTCTTGGATCTCTGCCTGGTTTTGCAAGCTCCGTAATAATATCTGTTAGAGTAGGAAAGCCAACCTCAACGGTAACATATTTATTGATATCAATACTTTCTCGCAATTCAGAATTTTTTATCAAATCAGAAATTGAGCAATCTTTATCTCCAGCCATTTGCTTAACAATACTGTATCTTTCAGGATGAACAGCACTAACATCAAGAGGATTTTTTGCCCCCTGTATTCTTAAAAATCCTGCTGCCTGCTGAAAAGCCTTTGGACCAAGCCTTGTAACTTTTTTTAATTCAGCTCGACTCTTAAATGCCCCATTCTCATTTCTATACTTAACGATATTTTCTGCGATTTGCCCACCTAACCCACTAACATAAGTAAGCAATTCCTTACTTGCAGTGTTTACCTCAACGCCAACTGCATTCACACAACTTACAACCACATCATCCAAGCAACGCTTTAACTTTGCTTGTTCAACATCATGTTGATACTGTCCTACCCCAATCGATTTTGGATCAATCTTTATTAATTCCGAAAGCGGATCCATTAGCCTCCTGCCAATCGAAATAGCTCCCCTAACCGTTAAATCATAATCAGGGAATTCTTCTCTTGCAGTTTTTGAGGCAGAATAAATTGATGCGCCACTCTCGTTAACAATCAAAATAAGTGGTGAGCCTAGCAAGGTAAGGCTCTTGATAAAAGATTCTGATTCTCTACTAGCGGTTCCGCTACCGATAGCAATTGCTTCTATTTTATATTTTGCACAAAACTCTTTTAGTTTTATCTCTGCCTCTTTTTTTCCTTTTGTCGAGCTAGTCATAAAAAGAACGGTATGCTCAACAATTTTACCTTGTTCATTCAGCACCACCGCCTTACACCCGGTCCTAAAACCAGGGTCTATTGCCAATACTCTCTTTTGCCCCAAAGGAGCAGCCATCAGCAAGTCTCTAATATTACCGGAAAACACCCTAATCGCTTCGTCATCAGCCCTTCCCTTACACAACCGTTTAATTTCATTTTCCATAGATGGAGCAAGCAAACGAGAATATGCATCAATAATTGCCAAATCAACTTGTGCTGATAATTTATTTTTATTTTTACAATAGATAAGACGAATAATGGTAAGAGCATCATCTTTGTTCGGCTGAATAGATAGTTTTAAAAACCCATCTTTTTCTCCTCTAAACATTGCTAATAAGCGATGACTCGGCACAGATAATGCCAGCTCATTCCATGCGAAATAATCTTTAAATTTCTGAGATTCCTCGGTAAATTTATCAATATTATCTTTTTTCTTTGGCTTTGTAGCACAACTATTTATCATTGCCTTTTCAATAAATAATTGCCTCATTCTTTCACGAACATTCGCATCTTCATTAATAATTTCAGAAAGAATATCCCTCGCTCCCTGCAATGCATCTTCTAAAGAATTCACCCCTTTTTCAGCATCAATATATTGTTTTGCTTCACTATCAATATCAACACCATTTTGTTGTTTTACAATCAACTCTGCTAATGGCTCTAATCCCTTATCCCTAGCAACCGTTGCCCTAGTCTTTCGCTTTATCTTATAGGGAAGATAAATGTCTTCTAACGTTGATAAATTATCCGAATTATTGATTTTCATCAAAAGTTCATCAGTAAGAATTTCTCTTTCTTTCAATGAATTAATAATTGATTCTCTTCGCTTATCAAGCTCTTGCAAGTCAGCAAGTAAATCACGAATGGCAGCGATTTCAACCTCATCAAGCAAACCGGTAACTTCCTTTCGATACCGAGCGATGAATGGAACGGTACCACCCTCTGCAAGCAGTTCAAGGGTAGATAAGACCTGTTTTGATGTAAGGTTTAATAATAATGAAATTTTTGAAGCATAAGATTTAAGCATACTATTCCTTTTGTTTATCGTAGTTTTTGAGTAAAAGATTTTTCAGATACCAAAAAGCCAAAGGCAATTAATATAGAAATCACCCCTCCACACCCGCGAGTAAGCGGGTTCGCAAAGAGAATAAGAAAACAATTAGCAATAACGGCTAAAAGCAAAACCATTTTTAAAGTAACAGAAACTTCTCCTTTGTTACTTGTCGAGAATGCAGAATATACAAGATTAATCAAAACAAAGACAAATGCAAAACTACCAATAATTCCCATTTCTGAAAGTATAATAAAAAATAGACCAAAACTAAACGGCTCATTTGTTTTTATATCAAAATCTTTTTCTATATCAGTCCTGCCTTCGGGAAGATTAATCCCATAATAATATTTTTTTATATGTTTTCCATATTGCCCAACTCCTACCCCTAAAAAAAGATTGGCTTTAATCATATTCATATTTGCTGCCCATCGATAATACCTCATGGTATGTCTAACCGTAGTTTCACCGGTATTGCTATCAATATACTTTGCATATACTTGAACTGAATCAAAGATAGGTGTTCTATGTCGATAGACAGAAAAAAATAACATTAAGACAAATAAAGAATTAATTAAAAACATCGAGTAATTATGGTCATTAATTCCCTTGAGAATAAACAAGGCAAGAGTAATACTGATTGCCACCACTGCCCATGCAGTAAAACTAAGGTAAATACCCAATAGGAATGTAATGCTCGCAACAGCTTTGATTATTTTTGATTTATCATTGAACAAAACTATACTCAAAATCGGAAGACTAAGGACAAAATACACAGCAAAATTATTTTTATTCAATAGCAACCCACCAACCGAAAACAAGGTTTCATTTTTAGAAAACCAATAATCCAAGCCGCAAATTATCATCGATATCAAAGAGCCAAAGGTAAATGTCCGCCAAGCCCGAATATGATTAGTTGCAAATAAAACGGAAAAAACTACCGGTGCAATAAATAAATATTCAAGGTATTGGATAAAGCTTTTGATGGAAAGCGAGATAGACACAATCTTTCCGTAATTAAGAATAAAGCCAATAATTACGATACATAAGAAAATCAATGATGGAGAAAATTTCTTGCCAAAGTCAGATATTTTTTGCCTTAGCTCACCACTCGTCATCCATGACCATAAAAGCAAAAAAAACGCAGGGAAGATGGTAATATCAAATGCAGTTAGATTAAGTGCTCTTTTTTCATTTAAAGGAATTTTTAAGATAGCATCCGCAATCGGAATAACCAACAATGCAAGCGTTGCCGATATTTGCCAATATTTTTTTGCTATACAGCAATTATTCTCCATATCCCCAATTTTCTATAACATAGTCAAGGTCTTTGTCGCCACGTCCGCTTAGATTTAATAAGATTGAGCCGGACTTCATTTCTTTTGCTAATTTCATTGCATATGCAACGGCATGAGCACTTTCTAGTGCAGGGATGATTCCTTCATTGCGAGAAGTTTTAAAAAAGGCGTCCATTGCTTCTTTATCATTAATTACTACATATTCAATTCTTTTTTCATCCTTGAGATAGCAATGTTCCGGACCGGTTCCCGGATAGTCTAATCCACTTGCACAGGAATATACCGGTGCAGGTTCACCATTTTCATCTTGCAAAAGATAACACTTAAAGCCATGAATTATTCCTTCCTTCCCATACGTCATTGTTGCCGAATGCTCTCCTGGTTCCGTCCCTCGACCAAGTGGCTCTACTCCATACATTTTTACGGAATCATCTAAAAATGCAGAAAATAGCCCAATCGCATTTGACCCGCCACCAACACAAGCAAGAACGGCATCAGGTAATTCACCAGTCATGTCGATAAACTGCTCCCTTGCCTCAACGCCAACAACTCTTTGGAAGTCTCTTACTAATGCCGGAAAGGGATGAGGACCAACTACTGAGCCAATGCAGTAGATTGAATTTTCATAATCCTTAAGATATGCCTCAAATGCCGAATCAACCGCCTCTTTCAGGGTTTTAAGTCCATGAGTAACCGGCACCACGGTTGCTCCAAGAAGCTTCATTCTACTTACATTTGGTGACTCTTTGGCGATATCAACCTCACCCATATGAATTTCACATTCCAAGCCAAAAAAAGCTGCGGCGGTCGCAAGGGCAACTCCGTGTTGACCAGCACCGGTCTCAGCAATCAGTTTTTTCTTGCCCATAAATTTTGCAAGCAAGCCTTCACCCATGCAATGATTTAATTTGTGGGCACCGGTGTGGTTAAGGTCTTCGCGTTTAAAATAAATCTGCGCACCACCAACCATTTTAGAAATTCGTTCTGCATAATAAACCGGAGTCGGTCTTCCTTGAAAGTGTTTGCGAATAGAACGTAACTCATCAATAAAAGACGATGAATTAGAAATTATATTATAGGCTTCGGTAATTTCAGCAAAAGGTTTTTCTAATTGCGGAGGGATAAACGCTCCACCATATTTTCCAAAAAAACCTTCTTCATTTGGCATAGATTTTAAATAATTTTTCATCTTTTTATCCTCATAAAAAAAATACTAATGATTAAATTTTATAAAACTAAACACCCATTTACAAGAAAAACAAAATCGTCAGTTAACAAAGATTAGAACGATACATAACAATGGCAGCAGCAGTTGCAGCATTCAAACTTTCCACATTATTTTGCATTGGGATTGATATTTTTTGAGTAGCAATCTTCAAAAAGGCTTCAGAGACCCCTCTACCTTCATTCCCAATAATAATGGCAAACGGTTTATGATAATCTGCTTTGACATAAGAAGTACTTGCCCCCATCTCTGTGCAAATAATGTTTATCTTTGATTTTTTCAAAAAAAA
>CAMZKK010000205.1 GCA_947311175.1 uncultured Planctomycetota bacterium
ATCTATAACACCTCACATTACAGTATAAAAAGCAATACCAGTTACCAGACTTGTAGGTATATTGGCGATATGATGGGGCTAATCTATAAAGAAAATCGACGACTCTTTAACTATTATGGACCCATGCCAAAACTTAAAATATTTGCGTATTCGAGTATGGCAGAATTTCGGACAGCAGCAAACAAATTAGGCGTTGGTCAGGCGGCAAGTGGTTTTTTTACCCCGGTTAATGGTGGGGCAATCTATTTGCCGTATATATCTGTATTCATTCAACACCCAAGAGTTCTTTTGTTTCACGAAGGGACTCATCAGTTTGTTCACAATGCTATTCATATGAGAGTTCCGGCAATTTATCAAAAATATTTTGATAAAGCACATAAAATAATAAATACCACCCCCATCTGGTTAAATGAGGGATTAGCTACCTATCTTGAAACCGCACAATACAATGGAATGGGACTTGACATAGGAAGAGTAAATGTATCTCGATTGACATATTTACAATATATGTTAAAGCAAAGCATTAATCCGGATGTTATGGAGGTTGTCAAAAGAAAATACGGTCAACCATTTTCCAAAGAACATTATTCCGTAGCGTGGGCGTTGGTATATTATCTTAGACATGATGCAAATCCAATAGAGCAGAAACGGAGAAGACAAAAACTAAAAAAATATATTGATTCTGTAAAGCTTGGTTTTTGGCGTAGCGACTACAAAAAAAAATTTAAAGAAAAATTTATAAAAAACAATAAACCGATTGATGATTTTGATGTTTCTTTGCGGATTTATGTAGGCAAACAATCATTTGAAAAATTCCAAGAAATAATTGTTGGCAAGGGAAAAGACTTTGAGGAATGGGAACAAAATTGGATACAGTGGGTAAAAAAATTAAATCCCAACGCACCCTACGGCGGAACCGATTTAGGAGAAAGCACCCAAAATGGTGCATTATAAACCTAAATTCCGCAGTTATGCCCAAAAAGGGTATATGTTGCGAAATTTAATTAAAAATTAACAATGAACAATGAACAATGAAGGTGCTTTAGCTATCGCTAAAGGTGGTTTTGATAATTTGTATCACCGATATTTTCATTTCATTAAATATCGTTTGCAAGTTGCCTTGATTGTTCATTGCTATGCCCGAAAAGGGTATGTGTTTCTAAATTCCAACTGTGAAATTTAGGATAAAGCGAAGTATATGCAAAGTTGTCTTTGCGTGTACCTCAACATAAATAAAAGGAAACAAAAATGAAACTAATCCACATCGTCGGAGCAAGACCAAATTTTATAAAATTAGCTCCTGTTTATTTTGCCTTAAAAGACAAAGCAAAAGTAGAGCAAATAATTGTCCATACCGGTCAGCACTATGACGACATTATGAGCAAGGTTTTTTTTGATGAATTGTCAATCCCCAAGCCCGATATAAATTTATGTGTTGGCTCCGCATCTCATGCAGTTCAAACGGCAAAGATTATGATTGCGGTTGAAGAGGTTTTTCTAAAAGAATGCCCAGATGCGGTAATTGTCTATGGCGATATAAACTCAACTATGGCGTCGGCTATTGTTGCTGCAAAATTAAATATTAAAGTAATCCATATTGAGGCAGGACTAAGATCTTTTGATAACGAAATGCCTGAAGAAACCAACAGGATAATAACTGACCGAATTGCAAACCTTTTATTAACACCATCAGAAGACGGTGACGACAATCTGAAAAGAGAAGGTGTTTCTGAAAACAGAATTATTAGAATCGGCAATGTAATGATAGACACATTATTGCGATTACTTCCTAAAACAAAAAAACCAAGCATTGATATTTCAGAGCAATTTATTCTTCTTACCCTGCACCGTCCAAGCAATGTCGATGACATTGAGACACTAACAAATATCTTAATGACCTTAGATAAAAATAATATCCAAATTATTTTCCCAGTTCATCCAAGGACAAAAAAACTCCTTGAAAAGATTGATGTAGAATTCAAAAATTTACAATTCCACTCACCGATGGCATATCTTGAGTTTTTATATTTACAAAAAAATTGTATGGTGGTGGTAACAGATTCCGGTGGGATTCAAGAAGAAACTACAGTCCTAAGAAAACCATGCCTAACCTTAAGAGACAATACAGAACGCCCTATCACCATAACCCAAGGCTCAAACACCCTAATTGCCTCAGACTTTGACTTACTTAATCAAAAAATCAACGATATTAAAAAAGGTGTATATCCATTAGGTTCTACTCCAGAACTATGGGACGGAAATAGCGGTAAACGAGCTGCCGAAGCAATTGTAAGCTTTTTGGATTAATCTAAGTTTAACAGTTAGTGCGGAAGTTAGGCTAATAATTTGCCGACAAAGGTAGAATAAAAAAAAACGCAGGAATAGCTCCGGCGTTTTTTATTCTTGATTTTATAAATATAGGGTCTTGTCTTTGTTAGATAAATCTTGCCAAATATATTCCGGCAAAAACAGCCACTAAACCGACAATGGTTTGACCTGCGATATTAGAAAATGCTAAAAGATATTGCTCGTTCTTTATAAATGATTGAGACTCAAACATATAGGTTGAAAAGGTAGTGAACGCCCCCATAAAACCGGGGAGAACTATGTCTTTTATCTCTGGAGTAATTATCTTTGTTGGGGTTATGCTATAGACCAACCCAAACAAAAAGCTTCCTAAAATATTTGCCACAATGGTTCCCCAGTTCGGGGCAATTTTATAATGAAGGGTCAATTCACTAAGCCCAAATCTACATAGAGTTCCACCGGCACCAGCAATGGCAATAGCAAATATTTTCAAAAACATAGTTCTTCCTTTATGAACGCAGAACCGCTATTCTTCCTGTTCTTGCCAATTCTTTGATGCCGTAAGGACGCATTAAATTAATAAAGGCATTGATTTTTTCTTCCGGTCCGGTTAATTCAAACATAATTGTCTTTTCACCAAGATCAACCACCTTTGCTCTAAATACATTAGCTATCTCGATAATCTCTGGTCGCTTTCCAGCTTTTGCACTTACCTTAAGAAGCATTAAATCGCGTTCAACAAAACTGTCATCGCTAATATCCTGCACCTTCAAAACATCAATTACCTTGCCAAGCTGTTTTCTTACTTGCTCTAAGATTGCTTCGTCACCACCAACAATAATTGTTAGTCGAGAAACCTCTGAGTTCTCGGTTTCGCCAACCGCCAAACTTTCAATATTAAATCCACGTGCAGAAAACAATCCAACAATTCGTGCAAGAGCTCCCGGCTTATTCTCAACAAGGGCACTTATGATATGTCTCATTATATAATCCTTTCAAACTTTGTTTTTTAACTTCTAACCATAGCCTTAAGTGTAACACTACTAAGGTCTAAGTCATTCCCATCATTCGGTCAATTGCCTCACCTGCCGGAACCATTGGAAATACATTTTCTTCCGGTTCAACTTGGACATCAAGAAAAACAGGGCCTTCCGTTGCAATCATTTTCTTTAGACCGGCAACAACATCTTCTTTCTTAGTAACGCGAATACCGGTACAACCAAATGCTTCCGCAACCTTTACAAAGTCAGGGTTGGTTTCCTTTAACGGTGTTTGCGCATAGCGTTTATCGAAAAATAATTCCTGCCATTGTCTCACCATTCCAAGATAACCGTTATTAAGAATGACTGTCTTAACTGGAAGCTTGTTGGCAAGTGCAGTGGTTAGCTCTTGAATATTCATTTGAATAGAGCCGTCACCCGCAATGTTAATCACAAGATGATCCGGTTTTGCCTCTTGTGCGCCAATTGCCGCTGGCAATCCAAATCCCATTGTGCCAAGTCCACCGGAAGACACCCACTTACGTGGCTTAGTAAAAGTATAAAACTGTGCTGCCCACATCTGATGCTGTCCAACCTCGGTGCAGATAATGGTTTTTTTATTTTTAGTTAATTTATAAAGTTCTTCAATAACATATTGAGGTCGTAGTCCGCTACCCTTATATGCCAAAGGATATTTTTCCTTCCATTCATCAATTTGACTAAACCATTCTTTCCGTGCTGATTTTTTGAGAAGTGGGATTAATTTTTTAAGTGATTTTGTTGCATCTCCAACAACCGGAATATCAACTCTAATATTTTTACTAACCGATGTTGGATCAATATCAAAATGAATAACTTTTGCATTAGGAGCAAACTCAGAAATCTTACCGGTAATCCTGTCATCAAATCTAGCACCAATTGCAATCAAACAATCGGTATTTGTTACCGCTAGGTTTGCATAAGCGGTGCCGTGCATACCTAACATAAGAAGTGAATTCTTGTGAGTTTCAGGAAATGCCCCAAGTCCCATCAGAGTTGTTGTAACCGGAATATTTCCCTTTTCAGACATCTTTTTGATTAAGTCGGAACACTCACTGCTAATTACACCGCCACCAACATACATAACCGGTTGCTTTGCCTTGTTAATCATCTCGGCAGCTCTTTCGACCTGTTTAGGATTAGGGTCATAGCGAGGATGATACCCCGGAAGAGTTGGCTTTGCCGGAAGTTTAGTTTTTATATCAGCAATAGTTATATCAACCGGAAGGTCAATGACTACAGGTCCGGGACGACCGGAGCGAGCAATATGAAAAGCCGAAACCATAATTTCCGGTAAATCTTCAGGATCGCTAACAAGGAAATTATGCTTGGTGATTGGTCTGGTTATGCCGGTTATGTCTGCTTCCTGAAGGGCGTCATTGCCAATCAGTGTAGTTTTAACCTGTCCGGTAATACAGACCATTGGTATTGAATCCATATGAGCAGTGGCAATTGCAGTTATGAGATTTGTCGCTCCCGGTCCACTTGTCGCAATCGCAACCCCAACTTCACCGCTAACCCGTGCATAACCATCAGCCATATGTCCACCGCCTTGTTCATGACGAGGTAAAATGAATTTGATATCTTTGGCATCTTGCAGGTCATGAAACAGTGGAATCAACGACCCCCCCGGATAACCAAAAACAACCTTAACCTTCTCTTTTCTGAGAGCTTCAATAATTAATTTTGAACCCTTCATTTATTTACTCCTTGAAACTTAAAACATAAGTATTAAATTAGATTATAAGCTATAAATAATCATGAATATAAGGGTTACTGTCAAGTATAAACCTAAATCCTGCAGAATCCCCCTACCCTCAACAGTATACGCATAGGGGACATTCTTCGAAATTTAAAGTTATCAGATACTTGAAAACAATAAGCATACCACAGCGTTTACCAGCTATTGTTTTTCATTTTTCTTGGCATTCAGAAATGCTTGCAGGGCTTCTTCAGGAGTGTTTGCTTTGATATCGCCAAAGACATGGGGATGTCTTCTTTTCATTTTGGCAAGGATGTCATTTACTACTTTTTCACGAGTGAATAATCCTTTTTCTTCGGCAAGAGTAATTACAAAACAGATATTCCATAGCAAGTCGCCTGCCTCTTCGCAAATATTTTCCACGTCATTATTTTTTATTGCCGAGACCAACTCTTCAGCCTCTTCTTTTATTGGCTCAAGATATGACTCCAATATTTGCTTTTTATCCCAAGCACAACCGGTTTCAGGATGGCGAAGGCAAGTTATTTGTTCAAAAATCTTTGAAATATCCAATCGACTATCTCCTTACAAATATTTGTCTTTGTCCTCTAACACTTCATTCATACTGCCGGTTCGATATCCCTCAAGATCCAATGAAATATATTTAAATCCCAAATATTTAAATGTTGTTATTATCTTTTCTCGATTATCATCTTTGATGATTAGTGATAAATCGCTAAGTTCAACCTCTATTCGTGCGATTTCACCGTGATGTCTTACTCTGAACTGCTTAAACCCCATTTCTTTCAATAATTTTTCAGCCATGCCAACGGCATGTAGCTTATCGGCTGTAATTTTATTGCCATAAGGAAATCTACTCGCAAGACAGGCAAAGGATGCCTTTTGTGCGGTCGGAATACCCATCTTTTCCGAAAGCTGCCTTATGTCATCCTTTGATAATCCACAATCCTTTAATGGACTGATTATCCCTAACTCTGCAATTGCTTTTTTCCCCGGTCTAAAATCTGCTTCATCATCAAGAGTCGTGCCTTCTGCAACTACAAAAAAACATTCATCAAGGGCAATATCTTTAAGTTTTCCAAATAATTCTTTTTTGCAGTAATAACATCTGTTTGGTGGGTTATTGGCAAAATTTTTGATATTAAGTTCGCTGGTCTCAGCTACAATATGTCTAAATCCAAATTTTTTGGCAATCTCAATCGCTTCGTCTTTTTCAGACTCAGGATAAGTCTCACTCGCAGCAGTAACAGCCAACATTCTTTCGCCAAGAATCTGATGGGCAACAACTGCAAGAAATGTGCTATCAACCCCTCCTGAGTAAGCAATTAGCATACTCTCAAATGAAGAAATGAAATCCTTTAACGTAACAAGTTTGTCATCTATGCAGGGCATTTGCAATCTCCATATTTTCCAAAAGGGTTGAAATCTTTTTATTAATTATCGGGTGAACCAAGTTTGGTGCTAACGAGCCAAGTAGTTGCAAAATAAATTTTCTTTTATGCATCTCAGGATGAGGAATAGTAAGGATTGGCATATCGACAATATAATTATCATACAATAAAATATCAATATCAATTGTCCTATCACCCCATTTTTCCTTACGAACCCTCCCGAGAATCTCTTCAACATCAAGACACACCTGCAAAAGCTCTATTGGGTTAAGTTCGGTGTCAATCTCAATAATTGCATTCAAAAAATCATTTTGGTTTTTTTTATTACCAAGTGCAACCGTTTCAATAATATCTGTCTGTCTCAATAGTTCAATCTTACGATTCGCAGTGATTGAATTAATCGCAGCCAATATATATTTTTCTCTGTCGCCCATATTTGAGCCAAGTGCAAGATAGACGCTCATCTTTCCCTGCTACTCTTTACTGAAAAGAACATCTTGCATTGTGTATAAACCTGGTTTTTTACCACAAACCCATTTTGCTGCTCTCAATGCACCGGTAACAAAAACATCTCTATTTTGAGCATGATGGCTTAATTCAATCCGCTCAGAATTACTACAAAAATTAACGGTATGATCTCCTACAACACTCCCCATTCTAATTGCGTGCATCCCTATTTCTTTACTAGTCCTTGCCTCTGGTTTTCCACTTCTGCCATGAACCAAATCTTTTTCAAGACTGCGATTAGTTGCTTCACAGATCGACTTTGCCAATCCCAAAGCTGTTCCGCTAGGGGCATCAGCTTTTTGATTATGATGGGCCTCAACGATTTCAATATTATACTCTTCACCAAGCAAGCTAGCTACTTCTCCAGCTAATTTGAAAAGCAGATTAACTCCAAGACTCATGTTTGGTGCCATTACAATTGGGATAAGCATAGATGCCTTATTTATTCTTTCTTCTTGTTCGGCATCAAAGCCGGTAGTGCCAATTACTAAGGCAGAATTTAGACTAGCAATTTGCTCTAAAAGCCCGATGATTGCTTCAGGTGCAGAAAAATCTACAACTACATCTATTTTTCCTTGCAACGCAGTCATTACCGCAGTCGAAACATTTGCCGATGGCTCAAGTTCAGAGATGGCCTTCCCAATCACAGGGTTGCCAACAGATTCTATTGCGGCAATAAGTTCAAGTTCTTCATCAGCACAAGTAAGAGACATAAGTCTTCTTCCCATTCTTCCGGCTGCACCATTTATCGCAATCTTAATTCCCATAAATCCTCCATTCTTAATTATAGATTAGTTTTTTAATTTATTTAATATTATTCGAGAAACAATATAAACCAAAAATGTGATAACTACCGCTTCTTTAAGTCCTAATTGCATTAACATAATCCTTGTTGAACAAAATGATTATAATATTAAGATTTTAAGTAGACTGTATTATCTGTCAAGCGGTATGCTAATTAATATTTATAACGGCACTATTTCTAAGCTTTTTTAGAAACTTTTCAATACCATTTATCCTGCTTTCATTGAGTAATTGATGTTTAATATATTGTTGGACTTTTGTCAATGGCATTGGCATTCCGCCAGCAATTTTATTTAGCTTGATAATAACAAAGGCATTTCCCAATTCTATTGGTTTTGAGACAAACCCTGATTTTTGGTTTTTTATATTTTCACGAACATCATATGCAAACGCCATGATTGAAATGTCAGAGGTTACTCCGTATTTCATCTCTCCTCCATCATCAGACAAAATGTCTTCTGAATATCGCTTGGCTGTAGCTGAGAAATTTCTTGTCTTTAGGTAATAACCATAAGCGTCACTAATAATTTCATTCGCAGACCTCAAATCTTTTTTAGAATGTCTATCTTTGTAAACAGTTACAACTGCAATGGATGCTTTTCTGGGCGATAAATATCTCCCCTTATTTTTATAATAATACCTTTTTATCATTTGCGGAGTTGGCTCTTCCGGGACAACATATTTAGCAATCATCTTTCTCATTATAATATTTTTTTTGGCAATCTTGATTATCTGTGGAGTAACATTTCCAAAATTCATTTGCCCGGCAATTTTTTTTGATTCTTCTTCTATTTCGGCTGGTGTTGCCTCTATTTTTAGTTTTTGGGCTTTTTGCAAAACCAATTTCTCGTTAATGATATCTTCAAGAACTTGTTTTTTTATGGAGGGAAGCAAGTCAATGATTTTTTTGCGTCCTTGCAAGCTATCAGCCTCTGGTCCAAGTTTTCGATACTCATTATCAAGAACAAAGGATAGCCGTAGTTCAAATTCACTTTCAGGAATTGCTTCTCCGTTAACACTTGCACTAACCTTATAATTGGCGCCTAACTTTGACAAATAATCTTCATTCTTATCTTCTTTTCTCGATACCAAGCATTCTCTACCTGCAAGCTTGTTTATACTTTGGGTTTTCCGTTTAGATGGAAACGCAAATGGATTATTTTTTATGTATGAACTTTTATCATTATTTTTTTTCACAACTTCACTTGTGCGGTTATAAATAGGATTGAAAGACATCTTCTGTCTATCTCGAAGTTCCACATAAACAGGCATTGCCATTTTTGCACTTTCTGCAGCTTTCATTTCTTTTGTCGTACCCATAGCAAGAGTTGCCGACATTAACACCGGCTGAACAGTTTTGCATAGTGGACAAGATATGTATTTCGCACTCCTTGCCGTTTTTATCGCAAAGGCATGCTTACAGACAGGACATTGCTGAAGGGTATATGATTGCAATTTTGAATCGGAAATTTTCTTTTGAATTTTACCACAAGCCGTACATCTAAAATTATTGCCAGCAATGATATTTTTTACATTTATCGGACTGCCACAATG
>CAMZKK010000206.1 GCA_947311175.1 uncultured Planctomycetota bacterium
AGTTATCATAAACAATACTCCGCATGACAGTTACAATAAACAATGTTTGTGATGCTTTGTGTCGTTTTTTTTTTTGCAAGCGGTGTTGATGCTTATCACAGGTTTTACTTCTCTGGGTTTTCGGCTTTAGTTTGATTATTAATCTTAATTTCACCAAATTGTTTTTCGTAATTTTTAATAACTTGACTTAAGGTAATCGCAAGTCGTTTTGCTGTTTGTGGAGTCAAAACAATTCTGCTGTGTAAGTTACACACCAATTGTGTGCTGTTGTTTTGTTTTTGTAATGCCGGAGTATTTAACCCAAAATCAAGAACTACCTCCTCTGGGGTTACATTAGGAAACACAATATTTGCATATTCTGTCCGTAAATCCTTTTGATTGACCTGGATTGTTGTCTCTACCTTATTATTATCTGTCATCCTATCTTCCTTTCAAATACATACGAGAAATATTAGCAATACAAATTATCAAAACAGCCTTTAGTTACAGCTAAAGCATCTTTATTTCAAATTTCAAATTTTTAACTATTAACTTTTAATTTTTAACTTTTTCCAACATACTCTTTTATTGAATTTGCAAGAGTATTAAAAACATGCTGCCTTTTAACATCATCTTCCTCAAGAAGGATAAAACGAATGCCATTTGTATTACAAGAAAAGCCACTAAGAGGCACGGTGCAAATACCGGTGGCTCCCAATAAATAATGAACAAATCTTTGATCATCAGCAATGCCTGCACAAGAGGTTTCAACAATTTCTTTTATTTTTTCATTTTCAATATTTAATGTTTGAGTTTGATTCAATACTCCATCATCAAATGCAAGTGTAAAATAAAATGCACCATCCGGGCAAATTGCATTAACTCCATCAATTCCGGAAAGCAAATCTGTTGCCTCTTTAGCACGAGCTTCAAATTTGCGAGCTCTCCTTTTTAATAATTCAGGATACCTGCTATCACCCAAGATTTCAGGAATACACATTTGTGGAAGAGTGGTTGAACAAACTTCAACCATCTTAAGAGCAAGTATCTTTCTTGCATATTCATCAAACTCTTCATCTTTATCTCGATTTAAAATCTCTATCCAACCACAACGTGAGCCAGGCCATGGTATCTCTTTTGAGATTCCTCGCATCGCAATCCCCGGAACCTCACCGATAACTTCAGATAAGAATTGCGGTTTATGACCATTAAAAACAATCTTGCTATAAATTTCATCGCAAACAATAAACATTTTGTTAATTCTTGCAATTTCGACAATTTCCTCAAACATATCTCTTGATAAAACCGCACCTGTCGGATTACCAGGGTTTATCAAAAGGATACCGGTGATGTTTTCATTTTCCTTAATTTTATTTTTTAAATCCTCAACATCCGGTAGCCATTTATTATTTGGGTCACACCGATAAGTCAAGTGAGGTGAAGATGCGTGATCACTTTCCGCAGTTGAGTGTGGACTATATGCCGGAGACGGACCGATTACCCGAGTATCAGGGTCAAGAGATTTATAAATTTTTGCAATCCCATCACCAAGCCCATTGAAAAAGATAATATCATCAGTTGTTATTTTTGCCCCATCTCTTGAATTAACCTCATCAACAATAAATCTTCGAGCATCCATCACGCCAGCAGTAGGACAATAGCCATACGCCAAATTATCTTTAGTTTTATTAATAATAATATCTTTAACCCATGACTCAACTTGTTCGCCTTTTTGAATTGGGTCACCAATATTTTCCCAAAAAATTTCTTTTCCTTGTGATTCTACCTTTTGTGCCAATGAAACAATTTCGCGGATAATATACCTAAATGTACCAGATTGCTTTTTTAATAAATTTTTTCTCATCGCAAAACCTTTTACCTAAAACAAAACTAATAAAAATATTTATGGAATTATTATCAATAATAAACTAAAAGAAAAGGAAAAAAACCTAATTGTTTGACAAACAATACGTGGAATGATAGCTTTACTATAATTAAATAAGGAATCAAATAATGTCAGAAAAGAAAATCACTCCAAATGAAGCTGAAGTTGGAATGATACTATCAAGAGCATTACCGGATGCAAAGGGTAGAATTATCCTAAACAAAGGCGGTAGACTTACTCCGTCTCACATCAAAAGATTAGAGACCTGGGGAATTAGTGAAATTTTTATTGACAGCACAGATGAAGCAGAAAAAGAAGAAGCCGAATCGGCAGCAAGAGAGGAAAGTGCTGCCGACCTCTTAGATAAAGATTTTCTTGCAGAAATGGCAATTGTATTCAATAAAAGATTTACAGAAGTAAAAGACAACAGCCTAATGGAAAAAATTAAAAAAGCGGCATTCAAAACAGTAATCCTTAGCGGTCGCAATGGTATCCCAGCATTAGAAACAAAAATTGAAAATTAGGAATTATTTATATGGCTATTGACTCAGCTGGTGCAAGAAAAAAGATTGAAGCAATCACCGATCTTCCAACCCTACCAACAGTTGCGAGTAAAATTGTTGAGATTGCAAATAGTCCCAAAACAAGTGCTACTGATGTTGGCGGATTAATCAATCAGGACCAAGCTTTAACCGGCAAGGTGCTAAAACTTGTCATTTCATCTTTCTACGGTTTTCCTCATCAAATAAAAACCATAAACCATGCCATTGTAATATTGGGTTTCAATAAAGTTAAAAATATCGTCCTTACCGCTTCCGTTTTTGAACTAACGAAAGGTCAGGATAGCAAGCGATTAGATATTAGAAAATTTTGGGAACATTCATTGGGTTGTGCAATTGCTTCGCAAATTGTGGCAAAGCATCTCGGCAGAGGACTTCAACCGGACGACGCATTTGTTGGCGGGCGTTTACATGATTTTGGAAAAGTAATTTTTGACCAATTCCTCCCGGAAGAATATGCACCGGTTATTGAATACCGCAATGTCAACAACACCTTACTCAGAAAAGCAGAAAAAGAAGTGCTTGGCTTCGATCATACCCAAGTAGGAACATGGCTGGCAGAAAAATGGAAATTACCTGGTGGACTTGTTACCGCAATCAGATACCACCATCTTCCACAGTCTGCAAGAGAAGAACGAGAAATGGCTGCTGCCGTCCATATCGGTGATATTCTAACAAGAGCGATTGGGGTCGGTAATGGTGGGGATTTTAGTATCCCAGCAATCACCGAACCTGTTCTTAAACAATATAAAATGGATTTTGAGTTTTTACAAAATTCTATCACCACTCTGGCAGAAGAGCTTAGAAAAGCTAGTGTTTTTTTTGAATTAATTGAAAATTAAGATAGTGAGGATTTAATGGCTAAGTATCGCAAAGAACATCAAACAGACATCATGTCTGTTTATAAAGAAGAAGACCCAACATCTATTAATGAACGATTAAAAAAGCAAAATGACGAGTTGTTTGCTGCCTTACATAAGGTTACCGCATTTCAAGAAAGTATGCTCAAGCTACGAGAATGTGACACCATTGACCAAACCTTAGATATTATGGAAGCAATGCTAGATGAAGCAATTGAATTCTCATTCCTTAGAATCTACATGCAAGGTAATAAAAAAACTGAAGAAATGAATCTCGTCCGTGAAATGTGTCCTGAAGATTACAAGGTATCATGGAAATTAATAAATTGGGCTATTGAAAAAAGAGAATTAACCCTCATCCCTATTTCAGAGACAGATGTAGAGGAATCGGAAGATATCAAGAGCCTATTAATCCTTCCGATCATTGGTCACAGCAAAGAAATTGGTGCACTGTTACTTTTTGTTGCAGACGATACAGAAACCTTCACCCATGAACAAAGCACACTCTTAAATATGCTTGGTCGAGAAACCGCGTCAGTCTTAGAGCAAATAATTCTTAGAAAACAAGTTGAATCGGCAAAGGAAGAAATGGCTGATATTGTAGAAAACATTCCGCTTGGAGTTGTGGCAATAGATCATGAAGAAAATATAACCTTAATCAATGGTACTGCTGAATTTATCTTCAATATCAATCGAAACGAATCAAAAGGACTAAAAATTTCAGACCTATTCCCTGCTTCGTCTTTAAGCAAATTGAGAGAAACTTTTACTACGCAAGGGGCAGATGAACTTGAATTAAAGTTGACAGAAGAAAATGAAGAAACCTTTGGTATTTCAACCGCACCAATCAGACTGTCTGACAATAAATCATTTTCAGATGATAATGACGAGTGTACTAATGATTCCTGCGGACATGTTATTGTTTGTCGTGATATGAAACTTAGTAGAGAGGTCGTAAGGCTACGAGAGCTCGACTCAATGAAAAACGACTTCCTAAGCCTAGTTAGTCATGAACTTAGAACTCCACTCACTTCAATTATGGCATATAGCGAAACTCTGCTAATGGAAGGAATGGTTGATACCGAAGAGGAGCGAAAAGAATACCTTGAAATAATCCACAGCGAAGGAGAAAGACTTTCTCGTCTAATCAATGATGTCCTTGACCTCACCAAGATGGAGGCAGGAAAGATGGACTACAACTACGAATCCATCAATATCAACAATACAATCAAATCAGCAAAGGCAGCCGTTTTTTCTTTGTCTGAAGCAAAAAATATGGAAATGATTTTGAATCTAGCAGATAACATTCCTGAGACTAGAGCTGATAATGACAAGATTATTCAAGTGCTTACCAACCTCTATAGCAATTCCATAAAATTTACTGATGAAGGTGGAACGATAACTACTGAAACAAAATTGCATGAAGACGAAGATGGCACCATATCTATTGATGTCTCCGTCACCGATACCGGAATGGGGATTGCACCGGAAGAAATCCACAAGGTCTTCTCAAAATTTGAAATGGTTGAAAAGATGGACCATCATTCCGTAGGAACAGGATTGGGAATGCCTATCTGTCAACAAATTATTGACGAAGGACACGCCGGAAAAATCTGGATTGACAGTGAATTAGGAGTTGGCACAACCTTCACCTTTAGAATTCCGGTAAGTTAATATAATACGATGAATAATCCATATCAACTTATTGGTCATGTCATTAGACCACCTGCCGAGCATAATAGTGTAATCTTGCAATTAATGGAAGGATGTCCTCATAATAAATGCACCTTCTGTGGAACATATCGAGAGACTAAATTCAAGGTCAAAACAGATGATGAATTTGAACAGCATGTTCAATCAGCACTAAACCACTACTCTGCAAATAAAAAACGAATATTTATCTCTGATGGCGATGTGATGTCATTACCTTTTCTAAAGATTGTAAGCAGTATAAATATTGTAAAAAAATATTTTTCCAATGCCGGAAAGTTTGGCTTTTACTCTCGTGCCGAAGGGATTTTAAAGTTTTCTAAAAATGAATTACAAGCAATAAATCAAGCAGGAGTATCAACCCTCTACCTAGGGCTTGAAAGTGGCTGTGACGATACCCTAATCAAAATAAACAAAGGCTCTACGGCTCAAGATATGATTGATGCGGTTAAGAAAGCTCAAGAATGTGGAATAAAATGCTCGGTAATGGGATTGGTTGGGATTGCGGGAAAAGAAAATTCAAAGAAACACGCAGAAATGACTGGGAAAGTTTTTTCTGAAATGAAACCAAGATTCATCAGCCTTCTTACCTTATTTCCAGCAAAAGGCAGTGAGATATATGATGAAATTAACAACAAAAGCTTTACTATGCTCAGCGAAACTGAACGACTAAAAGAGACCAAAGAAATTCTAAAAAACATCAACAACACCAAAAGCATTTTTCGAGCAGACCACGCAAGCAACCTCCTCCCCCTATCAGGAACCCTCCCCAAAGACAAAGCCAGACTACTATCAGAAATAGACCTTGCTTTGCAATATTTGGGATAATAAAAGAATGGGGTAGGCAAATTTATTTTGCCTACCCCATGTCATATCACAGTATCTTATTATTCTTTGATAAAGCTATCTTTAGCTTGCATTTCATAGATTTTATTTTTCAATTCCCCATGCAAAACAATTGTTCCTTTGCTAGTAGATTGCATTTTTTTCATTAACGGGATATAGCTTTCAACTAATTTTAATACAGAATCATGGATTCTTTCAGCTAAATCATTATCGTCAAGTTTAAGAGAATCAGCTGTGAACTTTTCAAGCAATTTATTAACAGCCATCTTTATATTTTTATTAACACCTTCTCCGCCAAATTTACTATTTAAAGATTTTGGCATAACAAATAAAACATTCGACTTTGGATAAGCTTTAACTGCTTTTACAAGAGAAGAGTTATCAACGTTACCACCCTTATTATTTCTAATAAATGAAGTTATTTCGCTCCAGCTTCCGAAAACAAAATAACGACCGAAAACAGTTAGTGCAAAGGTTGAAATTCCATCAGGATCGGCAGTTTGTTGTGCTGCATCTTTACCTACAACAAATACATCTACACCTTGATAGACACTTTTCTTGATATTTTTAGCAAACGCAGGGTTTGCAGATAGCGTGGTAAATAACTTTGAAATTATTTCTGAAAAAGCCTTGCCGTCATTTACCCCCAGCAACAAAGTTACTTTTGGCACTAAGTTTTCTGCCGGATTTTTATTTTCATTGTCATCTTTTATTTTATTTGTTTTCTTGTCAAATCCCACACTAAGATAGCTATCTCCGGCAAGACCACTAAATACTTCATTTATATTTAAACCAGTCATCATTTGAACCATAGCTAAGTAACCATTAAGGGAATTTGCTTGTTGTTCCGAAAGTTGACTGACAATTGACGGGATGATTTTTGCAAAATCTACTCTATACATAAATGTCATTTTATCAGAAGTATCAATCTTCGGTGTTTCGAACTTTGCACCGCTATCGAGGATTAGATTTAACAATGGCGGACATGATTTAGCCAACCGCATCGTAAAAGCGAAATCACCGTCAATTCTATTCTCAGCAACAGTTGTGCTTGAAATAATGGCAACTTCTTCAACTTTATCAATCCCAATTATTTTTTCTACTAAATTAAAGCCGGCAAGTTTTTTCTTTGCCCTTACCAACTTATAATTAATACCGTTTTCAG
>CAMZKK010000207.1 GCA_947311175.1 uncultured Planctomycetota bacterium
CCTGTCGACTATTTTCAAGCTGAACAACACATAAGGTATGCCTTGTACTACAATTCTTGCATTTCTTACCATAATATTCAAAACGATACAGGAAAATTAACACACGTCAAAATTAATCAGTGCGTGTCCCCGAACCTGAGATATTATTATTTAGAATCTTCACCTATAAATTCAAGCATGGCTGCGTATGCTTTTTGACCGTAAGTTATAGAAGGGCCTCCGCCCATCATTATTGCAACGCCAATAGTTTCCATTATCTCAGCTTGCCCAATCCCCAACTTAACTGCATTGCTAACATGAGCAGAAATACAGCCTTCACATCTTTGAGAGATAGCGATTCCAAGAGCAATCAATTCTTTTTGTTTTATGCTTAAGGCATCATCTTTCATAACAGCATTGTTGATTGACATAAATCCACTTGCCACCTCCGAATGTTCTTTAGATAGCACACCGAAAAAATCCATAACTGAATTTGCTGCATTTTCGTATTTATTTTCCATTTTGAAAATCCTTTACTATTGCAAAAAAAAAGCTTCATCCTTTATAGAAAGGATGAAGCTTATAGTTTGATTTACTTTTACATCCATGCCTTACCGGCTGAATTTAATACATTTGTACACTTGTGAATGTAGAGTTGTTTTAATGATTCACGTGCAGGTTTTAGATATTGTCTTGGGTCAAAATCCTGTGGATTTTCGGTTAAATGCTTGCGAATAGCGGCAGTCATTGCAATTCTTCCGTCTGAATCAATATTTACCTTACATACAGCAGACTCAACAGATTTTCTAATTTGCTCTTCTGGGATGCCAATTGCGTCAGCCATTTTTCCACCATATTGATTGATGATTTTAACCATATCTTGAGGGATTGATGAAGAACCATGCATTACAATACAAAATCCGGGGATACGCTTTTCAATCTCTTCGAGAATGTCTAATCTAATCTTTGGTTGTTGCCCTGGTTTGAATTTAAATGCACCGTGTGAAGTACCAATTGAAATTGCAAGCGAATCAACTCCTGTTTTTTGAGTGAAGTCTTCGACCTCTTCCGGTTGGGTATAAACATGTTCTTCAGCTTCAACTTCATCTTCAATTCCAGCAAGAACTCCTAGTTCACCTTCAACCGTTACATCAAAGTCTTTTGCGTAATCCACAACCTTTTTGGTCAAAGCAATATTTTCTTCGTATGGTAGATGAGAGCCGTCAATCATTACATTTGAAAAACCAAAGTCAATACAATCTTTAATAGTTTCAAATGAATCACCGTGGTCAAGATTCAAGGCAATTGGAATTCCTTTACCATCTTTACTTATTTCCTTAGAATATTCAACCGCACCTTGAGCAAGGTAACGCAAAAGTGTTTGATTAGCGTATGCTCTTGCCCCTTTTGATACTTGCAAGATAACAGGTGACTGACATTCAACACAGCCCTGAACGATTGCCTGCATCTGTTCAAGATTATTAAAATTAAATGCCGGTACCGCAAATCCACCGCTAACCGCATTCTTAAACATCTCTTTGGTGTTAACCAATCCTAGCTCTTTGTAACTTACAGCCATTTTTATTCCTTTCAAAAAGTGATAAATTAAATTTTAATTTTACAAAAATTATAGTTTACATTTATATCTTCATCTATCAATAAAAACATCTATTTATCTAAATTTAATCCTCAATTTTAATCGACACCCTTTCGATTGACCGAGCATGACCGTTTGAATCATCAACCATTATCATTACCCCACAAATGCGAACATCGCCACTTGCCACATCAAATCTACTTGGCATATTGGTGGTAAATTTATGAAGGACATTTTCAATTTTTCTGCCAAGGATTGATTCATACGGACCTGTCATCCCAACATCGGTGATGTATGCAGTGCCACTTGGTAACACTCTTTCATCAGCGGTTTGGATATGAGTATGAGTTCCAAAAATACCTGATACCCTGCCATCAAGATACCATCCCATTGCAATCTTTTCACTAGTCGCCTCAGCGTGCATATCAACAATGATGATATTTGTTTTACCATTTAGCTCTGCTAACACCTTTTCAACATCACTAAATGGGCACTCGCACGGATCCATAAACACTCGACCAGAAAGATTAATTACCGCTATTGTAGTATCATCACCCATTTTAAAAATTCCGTAACCATTGCCAGAAGCATCTGCAACATAGTTATTCGGCCTTAATAGTCGAGGATCTTCAATGCAGCTCATCACCTCTTTGTTCTTAAAAATATGATCGCCGGTGGTTATCACATCTACCCCCGCATTTAAAAGTTGCGACATTAATTTTGGAGTAATCCCAGAACCGGAAGCGGAATTTTCACCATTAGCAATGACAAAATCAATCCCTTCTTCTTCTCTAAAATCCGAAATCTTTTGCTGAATAGCCTTTCTTCCAGGTTTGCCTACGATATCTCCAATGCATAATATTTTCTTTAACAATTTTATCTCCAAACATTATCTTTTATAGTATTTTAAATAATACTTAACAAATTGTAAGCTGGAAGATTAGGAATGTGCATGGAATTAAGTTGAGCGATTATGACCGCC
>CAMZKK010000208.1 GCA_947311175.1 uncultured Planctomycetota bacterium
AACCATTGTCACCGCAAAGACAACCCTAACCACCCCAGGACATTATCTACCAATCGTCAATTTAGGTAATGACGGAATGATAAAAGCCCCAGCAGTATCTGTCCCTTACTCAAGTGAATTTATGCCAACCGAAGACAACAACGGCAAAAAGATTTTAAAAACCATTGCCAACCTCACCAACGGAAAAAGCCTAATCGAAGCAAGCTCAATCTTCACCACCGAAACCCAAAAAACCACCACCCTAACCAGCCTTCAACTCTACCTAATAATCATAGCAATGCTGATTCTACTGATAGAGATAGGGAAGAAGAGGGTTTTTAATTAACAATTAAAAATTAAAAATTAAAAATGGTTGTGACGCTTTGCGTCGTGTTGTTTATCGCAAGCGCTATCAAAAAACGAGGGACATGCAAAGTTTTTTTGCGTGTCCCTCATCCTTATTCCGAGGGACATGCAAAGCTTTTTTTGCGTGTCCATCATCCTTATTTCGCTTATTCCTTCATCCTTATTTCTTACAAAGATATAGACAACATAAATTATCAGAAATCCCTTTAGCAATAGCTAAAGCACCTTCATTGTTCATTGTTCATTATTAATTGTTAATTCTAAATCCGCACTAACTGCGAAATTTAGATTTATCTAAACCAAAATGAAGTTTTAAGGCAGAACCTTACCAACATCAACATTAATGGAACTTCTATTAACACACCTACTACGGTTGCAAGGGCTGCTCCAGAGGAAATACCGAACAGCATGACAGCGGTGGCAATGGCAACTTCAAAATGATTTGACGCGCCAATCATTGCAACAGGGGCTGCATCTTCGTATTTTAACTTTAATATTTTACTCGCACCATATCCAATTCCAAAGATAAAAATTGTCTGAATAAAGAGAGGAACTGAAATCCAAATAATTGTCAATGGATTTTCAACAATGGTTTTCCCTTTGAAACTAAAAAGTAAAATCAAGGTCAATAGCAACGCACTGATAGTTATTGGGGTCAATATCTGTAAAAACTTTTCCCGAAACCAAATTTCTCCTTTACGTAACATTATCCACCTTCGTGAAAAATATCCTGCAACTAATGGTAATGCCACATAAATAGCTACAGATAAAAATAAAGCCTGCCAAGGGACAGGAAGCTTACCAACTCCAAGCAAAAAACCACCCAACAATCCATATAAAATCAGCATCGTCAAAGAATTTATTGCAACCATAATGAGGGTTAAACCATCATTACCACGAGACAAATATCCCCATACCAATACCATTGCAGTACAGGGTGCAATCCCTAAAAGAATGCACCCGGCAAAATAACTTCGCCACAAGGGAATTTGAAGCATCTTAATACCTTCGTGCATAACGACTGTCCCTGAACCTTGCTGCGTTCCAATCGGGAGATTAAGGCCAAATGGCATTTTAACTAAATCTATTGCATCTTCCCCAATCACACCTTTGAACAAAAAACCCAAAAACAACAAAGAAATACCGTACATCGTAAATGGCTTAATACACCAATTTATAAAAAGTGTCAAAAAAACAGGCTTAACATTTTTTCCCGCCTTGACCACACTGGCAAAATCTATTTTTACCATAATGGGGTACATCATAAAAAACAGACAAATAGCAATCGGGATAGATACAACCGGAGCACCATTAACGTTGATACTCATTCCATCCATTGTTTTTGCAAAACCAGGGGCAACCCTGCCCAATATAATTCCAGCAACGATACACAAACCGACCCAAACCGTCAGATACCTTTCAAAGGTACTTGTCATGCACCTATTGTTAGTTTGTAAATGTTCATCATTCATTATTTTTTTCCTTCCTTAATGCATCAGGTATTGTTTCAACAAATGCCTTAATTTCATCACGAACCCTCCGATAACAATCTAATTGCTTTTCTATTGATGCCCCTTTCTCAGCTAAATCCTTTGCCATCTTAGGAGGATCATCAAAGCCAACATGGACAACCTTACAACTACCTGGGAAAATCGGACAATTTTCGTGAGTATGCCCACAAACAGTTATTACCACATCTAAATCTACCTCTTTAAAGTCATCTATGAACTCTGAATTGTGACCTGAAATATCTATCCCAACTTCCGCCATTACCTTTACTCCATTTAAATTAAGTCCATGAATTTCAATACCAGCGGAGTATGCATTAACGATATCTCCCTTGAGATGACGAGTCCACCCCTCTGCCATTTGACTGCGACACGAATTTCCCGTACACAAAAACAATATATTTATCTTTTTACTCATAAAAGTATCTCCATTTAAAAATGCCTATTTTTTAGGACAACATTTTTCTCCACGCTGTTTTCTGCAAAGTTCTTCAGGTTTTTTGTGAATGATTTTTTCTAATATTTTAGCATCAGCCATTGCCTCTTGGCTGTTATTCAATTGAGACTCAATCCACTTAATCAAGACTTTGAAATCACCCTGTTTTTGACATACGCGATAGTACATCCAACGACCATCTTTTCTGCTCTCAATCAAACCAGCCGAGACCAAAACACTCAAATGTCGAGAAGCAGTAGCACCCGTCACTTGAAGCAATTCGATAATTTGACAGGCACAAAGCTCTTTACTTTTCATCAGAGCAAACATAACTCTAAGCCTGTTTCGGTCAGAAAGAGCCTTAAATGCAGTGGTTAGTATTTTCATATAATCCTTTCTATCATTTATATGATTAGCTAACTAACTAAATATACAAGAAAACAAGTCAGTGTCAACATCTTTTATCTTCTTACTTTACTTAAATATCCAAAATAAAAATTTGACTGCTACCTGCACAAAATCTTGAAGTCGTAGAGACGCAGTGCATTGCGTCTCTACGTATTTGGGTTAAGATTATTTTTTAGTTTTTACAAAGGCATGAAGTTTCTTTTATTCTAAATTTATCATCAATTGCGAAATTTAAGACACTGCTTATTTATCAAGAATTTCTTTCAATCCTTCTTCTAATTTTTTCATATCGACATCGGTATCGACACACGGTCCATTAGGACGAAGATTGACGACCCCAAGCACGGGCTTTGGCATAACTGCCATCATTCCCATACATAATTCCTTTTCACATGCTACCGCAATTACTGCCTTAACCGTGCCATCTTTAACTCGCTTAATCGCCTGTCTGCCACCACTTGCGAGAGATACCTGAACTCCGTATTTTTCGCCAATTTCGATTAAATCTTTAATTTTACATCGTCCACACTTTTTACAATTACTCAGATTAGAAATGATATTGCACTGACATTTACTCCATTGCAAACAATGAGGAAATAGAATTAAAATATTTTCAGCCTTTGCCTTAACCTTACGCAAGCGGGTAACCCAATTACCAAAACCTACAACTTTATCACTTATCATTGACTAAATTCCTTTTCATAGTTGATTTTATCTCTTCTTAATATAAACTGATAACTGATTAATGCAAAGTAGATTATTAAAGAGAATATAAAAAATGGAAAATATATTTGAGACAATCGACAAGTACATCTTCAATAAAGGAGAATCTACCGTAATCTTTGACGGAAAGAAAACAGTTACCTGGTCGGAGCTTATAATTTTAATCGACAAAACATGTCTGGGACTATCTCAATCCGGACTCAGAGCAGGACGACGAGCATTAATCTTAACCGAAATTTCGTGGAAGCTTCCAATCATTGTATTGGCAATAATAAAAGCAAGAGCAGTGGTGGTGCCATCAGATAACTCTTTCGGTGTAAAAAACATCATGGAAATCACCAAACGAAGCAAACCCGATATAATAATTTACGACAACAAACACAAAAAAATTATTGAGCTACTAAAAGACACCTTTTCATTCAGGGCAACCATCAACATTGATGATAAAAATGAAACAAGTAACGACAACTGGGAAAGCATCTCAACAACTGATACTGAGGGTGCAAAATTTCCGGAAACAAAACAGGACACACCTGCGTATCATCATTATGTAATCAGCGACGATGGAAAATTACAATGCTTCATCGCATCAATGAAAAACCTAATACTTTCGGCATATAGTGCCAAACAGGCATTTGGGTTTAAAGAGTCGGATCGTCATCTATCTCTATTGCCATCAGGATTTAGAACCTTTGACTTAATCCTGCGACCACTACTCAGTGGAGGGACAATCATTATTGCTGCCACCAATAATATTAAAAAAATTGCTTCTGCAATAGAAGAGTTCGGGGTTACAATTATGCAAAGCCCACCATATTTTTGGCAATTTATCTGTCAATGGAAAGAGTTGACAAACAATGATTTCTCAAGTCTAAGAATATTAGAAAGTTATGGCAAAACATCTAAATATATCAGAAAAAAAGCAAAAAAGGTGATCGGGGAAAATCTAATTGTAACCATAGCTATGGGATCTACTTTTGGCGGATATATTGGTCAAGACAATCATTCCCTTCCAAATCAAATAAATATGAACAAACCGATGCCTGGATTCCAAGGGAAAATAAATTTTGAAAATAAATTTTACCCAACCTTAGAGCAAACAGGAAAATTTTTAATAAAAAGCAACATTATATCAATTGGAAGAATCACCAAAGATGGCAGTCGAATCATGACAAATAATAATTCGTGGATAGAAACCGGGCAAATTGCAAGGCGAACATTTGATGGAGGAATAGAGCTGCTCGGAAACAGTAAACCAATAATTGAAAATAACGAAAAAACAATTTATCTAACAGAAATAGAAAATTGCTTAGAAAGACACCCAGAAGTAATCGAAGCCGCAGTAATCAAAGACATCCATAACGAAAATAATTTCAAGGCATTCTACAAAGCCCAAGAGAACTCAACAATAGATAAAAACACTCTATCCAGACACCTCCAACGCCGCCTCCCCCCAGAAATGACCCCAACAGACATCATAAAAGTCAAACACTTTGAAAGATTCCCCACCGGCCAAATCAACAAACAAAAATTAATCTAAAAAACTCCTTTTCTAATTTAGGGACAGGCAAGAAAGATAACAACAAGCATTATAGAAAAACAGATTTCCAACAATCAAGCAATCAAACTACGTCAAAAAAACAAAATCCATCGCCATTTATGCCTCCCAATCATCCCAAACATGCATTATTTCACTTAGAGCCCATCAGCATAAACACCTCAAAGCTTATATCCCAAACCAAGATTTTTTGTGGTTATTTTCTTCTTATTTCCTGCCCCTAAATGTGTGTCGCCATTACCGGCATCCGCCATCGTCTTCAGCTCGGCCACGTCTCCGCCTTTCCAGGTCTCAATGTATTTGTACCCGCAATCCGCGATTTTCGCGACTCTCGCCGGCATTTTCATCCTCCGTGAAAAACAGATCCACCAACGCGTCAACTTTCAACATAATCTTCTCTTTTTTTTTGCTTTGATTTTACAATCCGCCTACGGCGGGACTTTCAAGTCAAACCACAGAGACTCAAAGACACACGGTACCACAGTACCACGGCAACTCTCCCGCCCCCTGACTCACCTGCTCATCGCTTTACCATAAACTCCATCGTGGAAATAGCGTCCTCGTAGTTTGTGGAGTGTCCTGTTCTCGGACGTTTTATCACAAACAACTTGCGACCGATAGCCTTAAGCACCGCCGCCAGCCTCAAAACACTGTCCGGAGGCACGGAGACGTCTTTTCCGCCGACGGTTATCGCGATCGGCATGGTCAACTTCTCCGGCCAATATTCAGCGCTTCTTTTTTTATATTCCTCCGGAATCCTTTTCTTGCTTCCGCAAAATGATTTGGCTATAGCCGACTGAAAATTCTCGTAATCCAAATGATTCGCCAAAGGATTCATGGCCGTCACCCCATCCACCAGTTCCGGATGGAGAGCGGCGAAAGTCAAAGACGAACTGCCACCCATCGACCCGCCGACGAAAAAAATACTTCTGATTTTATATTCGCTTTTCATTTTTTCTATTATATCCAGCATATCCGATTCGGCAGCCGGCCCCATCCAGGAGGTCTTCGCACGGTAGTCCGGAATGACTGCGATCATTTTGTGTTTGGTCGCGAAATCGCGGAACGCTCGGCATTCGTCCCTGGGGTTTTTCGCCATCTGCCATCGATTGGAACCGTGCCCGTGCAACCCGATAATCAAATCGCGCTTCGAGCTTTTTTTTAAGTTTGCTGGCAGCATCAGCACATACCGCTGCCGCGAACCGTCAAAACTCGCCTTGAATGAAACATCTTCCATTTTAAGTTCTCCCGCCACTGTTGTTGTCATACACATTACCATAAATAAGGACATTTGTCCTTCATACATATT
>CAMZKK010000209.1 GCA_947311175.1 uncultured Planctomycetota bacterium
CTTGCCTTGAATGCATTGTTGCCATCTTGTGGCATACTGGCATGGCACTGCTTGCCATGAACTTTAAACTTTACCCAAGTTAGAGTTTTTTCCGCAACCTCAATCATTGTTGAGTCCGGTGCTCCGGCATCGGGAACGATAATTATGTCGTCTTTGCCAAACATTTCCAAATGATTATCTACGATATAGTCAAGTCCATATTCGGAACCGGTTTCTTCATCGGCACAAAAAATTAAAGAGATTGTATGAGATGGTTTTATTTTGCAGTCAACAAAAGCCTTTGCCATAAATAATGCACTGGTTAGCCCTTGTTGGTTGTCTTCAACTCCTCTTCCAAATAATTTTCCATCTCGTTCTTCAACTTTCCATGGATCGGTTTTCCACAGCTCAAGGTCGCCGGCAGGAACGACATCGGTGTGTGCCATAATCCATAATTTTTTTGATGAGATGCCCTTGATGGTTGCGATTAAATTTGGGCGGATTCCGTTTTTGGCATCTTTCTCAGGGACATTTATTTCTTGAATGTCGGTTATCCCGTTTTTGATGAGAAAGTTTTTGATAAATTCGGTTTTGTCATATTCACCCTCGCCACCATTTTTAGGAGAAAGGGCTTTGATGGCTGTGATTTTTTTTTGGAAATCTACCATCTCTCTTGTTGATTCGGTTATTCTTGTGGTTATGGTTTTTAGTTTATCTTTCATTGAAAATCATTGTGGTCCTGTGTGATGGTTTGTTTTTAATTTTATAAAGATTATGTTCTAAAAAAAAGTTTACTATATTTATATCCAGCTTCTTGCGTTCAGCCATTCCTCTAATTATTTCAGCAGATTTTTCATGGGGAATTGCCGGTTTGTAAGGTCTGTCACGAGCGGTTAGGGCGTCATAAACATCTGCCACCGCCATAATTTTTCCGCCAAGCGGAATATCTTTATCATTTCGATGAAATGGATAGCCACTGCCGTCAGGAGATTCATGATGGCTACCAGCAATCTTTGCAATGTTTTTCATCCCTTCCGGCCACGAGATTGCATTTAGGACAGATTGCGTTTTCGTTACATGGCTTTGCATGATGGCTAATTCTTTTTTGTTAAGGGTGCCTTTCTTTATTGAGAAGTAATCATGTTCTTTTTGGTCAATGATTGATAGTTTTAATAAATCGTCAATTTTTTGGGCAGACTCATCATCAAGAAATCCTAATGTGTTTACTTTTTTCAAAAAACAAATACATTCTTCCGGGTCGGGAAGTTTTTTGTCAATAAATTCTTTGGCTTCATTATCACCATTCATGCTTTTTAATAGTGCTTCTGCATACACCCTTCCTAAGCGTTGCTCAATAACATTAATCCAGTTGGTTGGTAGTTTTTGTGCCTTTTGTAATATTTCTTCAGGGACACCAACCTTCCCCAAATCATGCAAAAGGCAGGCATAACGCAATTCTTTAAATTCATCACGAGTAAAGTGAATATCTTTAAATCGTTCGTCTTCTGACAAATGCATCGCTTTTGCAATTTGCATGGTCAGAGCGGTTACTCTTCGAGAATGACCGGCAGTTACCGGGTCTCTTTCATCAATCGCAATTGCAATTGCAGAAACAACATTTTCAAACAGATTTTCAATTTGAGTGTAAAGAGAGGCATTTTCAATATAGACAGCGATTTGTCCGGCAAGAAGTTTTAAAAAGTCTTCGTCTAATTTACTAAATACATTTCGTCCTTTTTTGTTTAAAACTTGCAGAACTCCAAGTATCTTGTTCTGGCGATTTTTTAATGGCACACAAAGGATTGATTTTGTTCGATAACCGGTTTTTTTGTCGATAGTTCTATTAAATAATTTGCAATCATAGGCATCTTCAATATTCAGACATTCTCCGGTATTGGCAACATGTCCAACAATCCCTTGATCGAAAGGCACTCTGATTTCTTTTGTTTTAATCCCTTCGGCAACCATTGACCACAATTCATTTGTTTCATAATCACAAAGGAATAAACTTGAGCGTTCCGCTTCAATCACATCTGTCACCTTGGCAATGACAAGTGGAAACAATTTTTCAAGTTCAACTTGACTTGCCAATTCAAGACCTACTTCAATAATTTGAATACACTTCTTGTTTTCAAATTCCAATATTTTGTTTCTTGCTTGAAGTTCTTCTTGATTATTGTTTGTCACAATTATTGTCTTTCATTTTTGTGTCGTTTTCGCAAAACATTACCAATTCATCAATTTCTGATTTATCGTTAAGCTCAATTGGTGGAATGTATCCATCAATATTTTTTACATAAGGACATGATGCCGGAAATGCATGAACTTTAATTCCTTGCTCTACTGTCATACATCTAATATGTGCCTCGTGTCTATGGTCATAAACTTTGCATAGATTTGTTGATAGGTCAAGAAATTTGCAGGGAATATTGCTTATAAATACCCCGTCATCGTCTTCTATTTTTTCGTAGCAACACTTAGCACAGCGTTCGCAGGTTGTTTCTTGTTTGTTTTTCATTATATACCTACTTTATTTAAATATAGTCTTGCAAAAATACGGATTTACTTGTTTTATGTCAATATTGTTGTTGGGTTAAATTGTATGGGTTAAATGATAATTTTCATGATACAACCTTTACATATCTTTTTGAAATACTAAGATTATGAAATAAATATTAACCATTGTCTTTAATTCTATAAGGCGAAATGTTATGGGTAGAATACACAATTTTGGGGCAGGTCCGGCAGCCATTCCGGTAGAAGTGCTTGAACAAGCGAAAACCGAATTGCTTGATTATAATGGCACCGGGATGTCAATTATGGAAACCAGCCATCGTGCTGCAGCTTTTGATGTTGTTATGAAATCAGCACAAGCTGGAGTAAAAAAACTTCTTGGACTTGGTGAAGATTATGAAGTATTGTTTTTGCAGGGCGGGGCAAATATGCAGTTTGCCATGATTCCGATGAATTTACTTAATGGCGGAACTGCCGATTATATCGATACCGGTGTTTGGAGCAATAAGGCGATTAAAGAAGCAAAACTATTTGGTAATGTTAATGTTATCTTTGACGGCAAAGATGTTTGTGGCTATTCAAGAGTGCCAAATGCTGGTGAACTTAATTTTACCGAAGGTGCCGCTTATATCCATATAACAAGCAATAATACCATTTACGGCACGGAGTTTTTTGATTTTCCTGCCACAAAAACTCCGCTAATTGTCGATATGTCAAGCGATATTTTTAGTAGAAAAATGGACTTTTCAAAATTTGATATGATTTATGCCGGTGCACAAAAAAATGCCGGACCGTCAGGGTTAACCATCGTGGTTATTAAAAAATCATTGATTGAAAATGTTGATAATTCAAAAATCCCAACCATGCTTCAATATAAATCGCATATCGAAAAAGAATCACTGCTTAACACTCCTCCAACTTTTGCCATCTATCTGCTTGACCTTGTTTGTAAGTGGTTAGAAAAACAAGGCGGACTTGAAGGTATTGAAAAGAAGAATATTGAAAAGGCTGAAAAACTTTACGCCACAATTGACAATAGTGATGGTTATTATCGTTGTCCGGTAGAGAAGGAAAGTCGCTCAAGGATGAATGTCGTCTTTCGTTTAAAAGATGAAGAACTTGAAAAGAAATTCATTGCCGAGGCAACCTCATCAGGAATGGCTGGACTAAAAGGGCATCGTTCCACCGGTGGAATTAGGGCAAGTATTTATAACGCAACAACCATTGACGGAATAAATGCGTTGTGCGAATTTATGGCTGAATTTAAATCAGCAAACGGTTGATTTTACTATTAAGGTAGAGACACCAAGCTGTCTCTACCTTAAAATTTTAGGTTGATTGGATGAAAAAAAATAAAACACAATTCTTGATAGCAATATCTTTTTTGCTTGCAATATCTATCTTGGCGGTATCTATTCAACTTGCAGCTAAGGAATTTCGTAAAAGGCCATTGTTGATGTTGACAGGTGCATTGCGTAAGGAATTACCGTTAGTGGTTAAATCCCTACGACTGACAGAGGATGAAAAAAAAGAACAAAACAGAATAATTGATGCCATCGACAGTGATATAATTTCCGGCAAGATAGGATTTAGAGAAACTACTTTGCGGGTAAATGATTTGACTGTTGGCAAGTATTTTACTTCTGCTATGATTAATAGTTTTCTTCGCAATCAATTAGATAAACTTGCAATGCCTAAAAAGGACAAATCTTTGTTGAAGAAGAAGTTGGTTTCCTTTCGTGAGCAAGTTTTACAAAACAATGTGTCATTGGAGAAAATGAAAGATTTGCAGAATGTTTTAGGACGCTGGGATGACACTCAAGATACCGAACAGTTTTTTTTCAAATCTAAGGTAAAGCTTGCAGATATATAAAATGGTTTCTTCCGATTTTGTGTTGTTAGGGAAATAGTAAGTGAATCTATCGTTACGAGTGTTGTGCCTGTGTTCATTGTTATTTTGTAAATCTTTTGTTCACGCTTCTGAAGATTCACGTTTCAGGATTTATGTTGATGTTGGTCGAGTAGCTATCAAAGATAAGGTGGCAGTTAATCTTGGCAATATCTTGCCGGTTGATAAAATTAAATTATCTAAAAGCAAAATCCTCAAAGCAGATGATTTTATAAAAATTAGGGAAAGTTATATCGCTGCCCTTGAAAAATTCGCAATGACAAAATGCGGAGTAGATGCAAAATTTGTTGAAAGGCTAAAAAAAGAAAAAGCAATTCGCAACGCATTTTGGTCGGCTATTTCTCCTGATTATGATAATATTAAAAATAGTTGCATTATTTTCGACAATCTTTTGAATACTTATCCGAAGCGCGCTAAGAAATACTTTCATTTGGCAATTGCAATTGCTGTGGTTTGGGACACACCGGATGCGGTGAGGAGTAGTCAGTTATATGGTATTTGGGGTTTTTCTTTAGAGCAATTTCCACCCATTCCTGATTACTATTATATCTTTGATTATTTTACCACAAAAAGTTTTTTGAAAAATGCAGTTTTTTCTCCCGATAATTTAAGATGGCCGATTTTGGTGCAACTCGTAACTTTGGAAATATCAAAGAACGAAATTGCGTGGGTTAGAAAAAAATATCTAAAAGATAGACGGAATCTCTCACCTCGATATTATGAAGTTGAGTATGACAATAGAAAGACATATACCCATATTTCAAATATAGGTAACCGTCAATATGCTTTGATTAATATTCTAAAATATGGTGGTATTTGTGGCGATAGAGCGTACTTCTTATCACAGAATGGCGAAGTGTTTGGTATTCCGTCCATGAAGGTTGCCGGTAGAAGTAGGTATGGCAGTATGCATGTATGGTCAGGCTTTCTGACAGTTGTTAAGAAAAAACCAAGGCTTGAGTTTGTTGGTGGATTTCAAGGCGATATGTATTACACAGGTTTGGTTTTTGAAGCACAGACAAGGACTTTGGTGTTAGACAGATATATTCAGCAGATGTATTCTGCGGTATCGATATCATATTCAAAATACATTAAAAGTTTGTTGGCTTATAGAGTTGGTAAAAGAATAAAAAACGAGAATAAAGAATTGTCTTTAGCCCTTGCAAAGTATGCCATAAAAATAAATTCAATGGCACGACCAGGGTGGAAACTTTTGTTTGCACATATAAAGTCAGGAAATGTTGAAAGAAAAGAAGTGCGGGTGTATTTGAATAAATTAATAAAAGACCTCGGTAAATTTCCAGATATTGTAGAAGAGGGTGTTGAAGTAATGATGTCAAATATCGCTTTGCATAATCTCAAAAAGCGGATTAGGCTTTATGATAAGGTAATGGTTCTTTTTAAGAATAGACCTGATTTGCAGGTTAAGTTAAGAATTATCGAAAGCAAAGAACTTGTTACTGCAAACAAGGATAAGATGGCAATTCGAATTGCAATGAAGACTTGTCTTAAAAATGTAAAAGAGTCGTTTGTTATTCTTCCTTTGGTCAAACAGATTGTGTGTATTGCAAAATACAAAGGATTTGAAAAGGAAACAAAAAAATACTTTGTAGCGGTCGATGAAAAATTTCCGAAGAAAAGAGGGCAAAAAATGTCGAAGGCATATATTGAATTTAAAGATATTTTAAGAGGTCTTGATTTTTAATTAATTATATATTTTAGTATCTTTTTGGAAATTTTATAGTATCCTTGCCCTTTTAGTAAACTCCTCCGAGATTCATTTCCGCAGAAGTAACATTTAATTTAACATGAAAGAATGATAAATGGAAAAAAAAATTAAGTTTAGTGAACTAGGGCTTTCAGAAAAAACCCTTGAAGCTGTAAGTAAAAAAGGTTTTGAAGAACCAACAACGATTCAAGCAATGGCAATCCCTGTGATGTTAAGGGGAGATACCAACATGATTGCCCAAGCGCAAACCGGCACCGGAAAGACTGCCGCTTTTGCCTTACCGTTATTAGAAATGATTGACCCAAAGGAGACATCTGTTCAGGCATTGGTACTTACTCCAACAAGAGAATTAGCAATTCAAGTTTCAGAAGAAATCAATTCCCTTAATTCAGGAACAAAACTAAAAACTGTTCCTGTCTATGGTGGGCAGTCGATTGCTTTGCAGTTGAAATGTTGAAAAAAAATGTCCATATTGTTGTTGGGACTCCCGGAAGGATTATCGACCATCTTAACCGTAAGACACTTAAGCTTGGTGAAATTGATTATTTGATTTTAGATGAAGCTGATGAAATGCTCAATATGGGATTTATTGAAGACATGGAAGAGATTATGCGGCATACTAATGAAGAGAAAAAGACATTGCTTTTTTCTGCGACAATGCCGAAGAGGATAAAAGATCTTGCTAGTAAGTACATGAAGGGGTATGAGTTTTTAGAGGTAAAAAAAGAGCAACTCACAACTAATTTGACAGAGCAGATATATTTCGAAGTCAAGACATACGACAAATTTGAGGCACTATGTCGAATAATTGATTTTGAAGAAGACTTTTACGGTCTTGTTTTTTGTCGCACGAGAGGGGATGTTGACCAGGTTGCCAGTCATCTTAACGATAGAGGTTATGATGCGGATGCTATTCATGGCGAGATTTCACAAAATCAAAGAGAAAAAACTCTGAATAGATTTAAACAGAAAAAATCAAATATCTTGGTGGCAACAGATGTTGCGGCAAGAGGATTAGATGTAAATAATTTAACTCATGTTATCAATTTCTCATTACCACAAGATCCTGAGTCATACATCCATCGGGTTGGGCGAACCGGTAGAGCTGGAAATGAAGGCACAGCAATAACCTTTATTACTCCAAACGAATATAAGCGTTTGATGTTTTTTCGACGAGTAGCAAAGGCAGACATCAAAAAATCAAAAATCCCCAAGGTAAAGGATATAATAAAGGTAAAAAGAAAAAAGATTCAAAAAGAAATATCAGAAGCACTTAACTCTGAGATTGATTCAGGAACCTACAAGTGGGCAAGTTCATTAATAGGTGATGAAGAACCGGCAAAGGTGCTTGCGGCAGTTCTTAATTATTGTTTTGAAGAAGAGCTTGATCCAAAGACCTATCAAGATGTTAAAGAGTTTAATTTCAAAGAAGATCGAGGGGGTGACAGGGGACGAGGTGATGGTCGAGGCAATGGTAGGGATAGAGCAAAAGGTGGTAGTCGGGGTGAGCGTAAAAGTGGACATAAGGTTGGCGGAAAAGATGGTGGCTATAACAACAAGCGTCAAACTAATTTTCGCCGAGACGGTAGTGACAATGCTACGGTAGATCAACAGGGAAAAGCAAGGTTGTTTGTTGCCTTGGGAAAAAAAGACGATATGAATGTCAGAAAAATCGTTGATATGGTGCTTACTAAAGTCCCAATCAAGGCAAGGCACGTAAGTGATATTCAAATTATGGATAGCTTCTCTTTTATCACAGTACCATTTGCCAAAGCAGAACGAATTGTCGAAGGCTTCAAGCAACGAGGCAAACAACCATTGATTGAGCATGCCAAAAAATAAAAAACAAGATTAGACACGAGGATTTAATTAAAAGGCACGTGCCCCAGAGGGTATAACAATTAACAATTAACAATTAAAAATTAACAATGAAGGTGCTTTAGCTATCGCTAAAGGGGGTTTTGATAATTTGCATCGAATGTATTTCTCTTTATTTGGTGAGTGTTTGTACTTAGGAGTAAATGAAAATATCGGCATTCATTTCATCAAACATCGCTCGCAGAGCTCCCTCAATTTTTAATTTTTAATTGTTAATTGTTAATTGTCAATTAAATTTCACGGCTTGTATTTTTTATTCAATTTTGTATTATTATATAATTAACAATAAACAAAAAAAGGAATATCTATCATGCATGGAAATGAAAAAACAAAGAAGGCGCTTATTAGTGGTATTACCGGACAGGATGGTTCATACCTTGCTGAATTTTTGCTTGCCAAAAATTATGAAGTTCATGGAATTGTCCGCAGGGCATCAACCTTCAATACCGAGCGAATTGATAACCTCTATGTTGATAGCCACAAAGAAAACGCAAAATTCTTCCTTCATTATGGTGACCTCAGTAATAGCAGTAATTTACGGCACATCATTGACAAGGTAAAGCCGGACGAGATTTATAACCTTGGAGCACAGTCGCATGTTAGGGTATCTTTTGATCAACCGGAATACACCGCAGATATTGTGGCAACCGGAACCCTTCGCTTGCTTGATACTTTGCACGATTATATTGTTGCCAGCAATAAAGAAGTAAAAATCTATCAAGCAGGCTCTAGTGAAATGTTTGGCTCAACTCCACCACCGCAAAATGAAAGCACTCCATTTCACCCTCGTAGCCCTTACGCAGTAAGCAAGGTTGCTGCCCACTGGTATGGGATAAACTATCGAGAGGCGTATGATATGTTTGTGTGCAACGGTATCCTTTTTAATCATGAATCACCTCGCCGTGGCGAGACCTTTGTAACTAAAAAAATCACCAGAGCACTCGGGCGAATAAAATACGGTTTACAAGAAAACCTATATCTTGGAAATATTGATGCAAAGCGTGACTGGGGCTTTGCCGGGGATTATGTAGAGGCAATGTGGCTGATGCTCCAACAAGATAAACCGGACGATTACGTTGTCGCTACCGGCGAGATTCATTCTGTCAAAGAGTTGTTGATTGAAGCAGCGAGAATATGTGAACTAGATTGGGAAAAATATGTAAAGATTGATTCTCGATATTATAGACCAACCGAGGTCGATGCCCTACAAGGTGATGCTACAAAAACAAAGGATGCCCTCGGATGGACACCAAAAACAGATTTCAAGGCATTGGTTAAGTTGATGATGGAGCACGACCTTGAACTTGCCCGCAAAGAAGCATTATTGAAAGAAGACGCAAATGAAAAAAACAAGTAAAATATATGTCGCTGGTCATCGTGGATTGGTAGGAACTGCAATTTGCCGAAATTTAGCCACTGACGGATTTGAGAATATAATCACCGCCAGTCACTCGGAACTAGATCTTTGCTCACAATTAGCAGTTGATGATTTTTTTGCAAAACATCAACCTGAATATATTTTTCTTGCCGCAGCCAAGGTCGGTGGAATAATGGCAAACAGTAGCAAGCCGGTGGATTTTTTGGTAGATAATTTGCGGATTGAACTAAACATCATTACCGCAGCCCATAAATATAAATGTAAAAAAATATTGTTTTTAGGAAGCTCGTGTATTTATCCGAAACTCACAAAACAACCAATAACCGAAGATGCCTTATTAAGCGGCTCGCTTGAGCCAACAAATGAATGGTATGCCATAGCAAAAATCGCAGGGATAAAGTTGTGTCAAGCATATCGCCAACAATTTGAGTTAAATGCAATCTCGTGTATGCCAACCAATCTTTACGGTCCAAATGATAATTTCGACCTTACAAGTAGCCATGTGCTACCAGCCCTTATGCGAAAGATTCACGAAGCAAAAATCAATAACAAAAAAGAAGTTGTAGTCTGGGGAACAGGGAATCCATTGCGAGAATTTCTTCATGTTGACGACCTCGCTCAAGCATGTCTATTTTTGATGAAAGAATACAACTCACCGGAGATAATAAATATCGGAACCGGCTCAGATTTGAGCATAAAAGAATTAGCAGAATTAATAAAAAACATTATTGGGTTCGATGGCAACTTAGTTTTCGACACCGACAAGCCAGACGGAACACCAAGAAAAGTATTAGATGTCTCAAAAATAAATAACCTCGGGTGGACAGCAAAAATCCCTTTCCGAGAAGGAATAAAATCAACCTACAAGTGGTTTCTTGAAAACAATTAACAATTAAAAGTTAAAAATGGTTGTGACGCTTTGCGTCGTGTTGTTTA
>CAMZKK010000210.1 GCA_947311175.1 uncultured Planctomycetota bacterium
AAGCACCTTTATATGCCCCCATGGAATTTGTCTTATGGCTTGGTAAAATGATGAATTTGAGACTAATTCTATTTCGACCCCAAGTTGGGGGTGTTTTGCATTTTCCATTTCATCCCCAAGTTGGGGGTGTTTTTCAATAAATTGATAAAACTGACGACAATAGCGTAAGTTGGTAACAGAAAAGCCCTGCATATCAGGAAACTCTTTCTTTAAGTCTGCGGATAATGTTTCTAATAATTTACTGCCCCAAACGACGGTTTTCTCAGAAATCATTTTGCCTAAGGCAAAGTAGAAGTCAATTATTGTGGAATTTACAGCTATTGCTGCTTTTATCTGAGTTGACCGAATTTTTGATTTTAATTCGTTCAGCCATTTAATGTAATCTTTATTGAGTGTTATATTTGTCATATTTGCTTTGGTCTTACTCATGATTTATAAATCCATTGCTTGGGTAGAAAATCGGAATTTCCGATTTTTCTCATTGAACTTTTTTGTGCAAGTTCTTGCTCTTTGTAAATGTTAAGAATATGTTCATTGATTGTAGGACGGGATTTTTGAAATAATTCTGCTATTTGATCAATATTTAGCCATACGGTCTCATTCTCAAAATGGGTTTCTATTTTGACTTTGCCGTCTTCGGTTTGATATATTATTAATTGGTTATTTTTCATAGGGCAGTCCATTTGTTTATTGCTTTAGTATCTCGGCAAATCCTACCTCATCGATTTTGAAAGCTTTTTTACAATTTGGACAAATTATTTCATTCATACTTCACCCTCACTCCATATTTTTAAGAATTACCTTATGCACCACAGCGTTGTATATTGTTTACATTCCTCTTCCATCCCATTTATCTTATAAAATTATCAAGAGGAACATCCTCCCCGTCAATTTATTTTTAAAGATTATAGCACAAGTTTTTGGACAATCCATAATAGATATTCAATAAGGGAATATCCTATTACCACCTTTCCCTTTACTACCTTTTATTCAGTATATTTTCTTTATTTATCGAGGTTTTCTTTTTTACCACTATTAATTTTTATTGGTGTTCGCTCGTGGTTTAATTTTTAAGATTTGGCAAATAATCACTTGTCAAAATAAACGACACCACAGTTAGTACTTCCAATCTCATCAAAATCATCAGGATGCGAGTCTTTAAATGTTTCTACACTATGGATATTGTCAACCGACAAATGAATTATACCATTTTCAATAATCTTCCCAAGATGACAAAATACTGATTTTACCTTGCTGTTTTTGATATGAATATGAACACAACCTCTAAGTGGGTTATTGTCAACATTCTCAGCCCATTCAATATCATCCTCGATATCGATTAATAGATTCTTGCAAAATCCGTCCATAAAATCATGCCCTTGGCTAATGTCAAATTTTTCAACGAAATGCACAAGCCTACAAGTTGCAATGCCAATTATGTCGCCCATATCTTGAGCTGGAAGATGATTGATATGGATATCCTCAATAATTTGACCAACATGATAATCAAGATAAAAATTAATTAGGTTGTCTCTATCGTCCTTTGCTTTACTACCTGAATATTTTCTCCATAATTCCTTTTCTAATTTTTCCATTTAATCATCCTTTCAATAAATCTAAATTTCACAATTGAAATTTAGAAACACCGGCACTATAAATCATAAACTGTATTTAGGGATAACCAAAGCACCTTCATTGTTAATTAAATTTAGCAGACAACTGCGAAATTTAGACAGGCAGCAATTCTGCTTCAACTTCTGCAGGCTTTGGCTCGATATTTATTTCGTTATTAAATTTTTCAGAAAGAGCAATCTTGATACATCTTTCCTGAAATTGAGCAGCGCTATCTCTTACCCCTTCAATCACCATAAGTTCAATATATTCCTGGCAATCAGCTAAAATTCGTTCAGCCATCTGCCGACGGCATTCCTCATTTGGTGAAGACAACTCAATCACTGTGTCAACCCTCCCCGGTCTTGTAGATGCTCCACCTCCATTTCTCGATGGTTTGCCCAATGCAGGATCAAGGCATTCAATATGATTGTGGTTATTATGGTAAACACTCCATCACTACTAACAACTCCATCAAGTACATTTAGAAAACAATCAAAAGTTAATTTTTGTGACAGATCTGTTGATTGAATATTTTTTCTACCATCAAAGACCGCGTCAATATCTTCAAATAACGCAATACAAGGAGTCCGCGCAATCATAAATTCCCAAGCATCTTCAAACTCTTCATTAGTAAATGTGCCAAGGCGATACGAATAAATCGGAAGATCAAGATACTCAGCCATCGCCCTTATCAATGAAGATTTCCCATTACCGGGAGTCCCGTAAATCAATGCCCCTCTTTTCCATGGTATATCCCTTTTTACATACCATTCTTGATTATGTTGCCAATAATCCATTTCATCTAATAATTTCCAAACATGATTAGGAAAAGACAATCGCTCTTTCGGGTCTCCTTGCTGAAATAATTTAGGGCCAAGCTCTTCATGCTTGTAGCCAATAATTCTCGTGTCACCAAGTTTATAGTCGTCATCATTAAACCGTCTTGAATTTCGGTTATTACCGCCCGATTCAGTAATACTAAACGAAGAGTCTTCGCCATTCATTTTATAAATCATAAATCTTTTAGATGTTTTCTCACTGGGCTCAATCAAATTAGACACTTTTTTATTATACAACTCCATTGCCTCAAAAAGCAAATCGTCTGCATTCCAAGTGCCTCTAATAAAGGTTAGACAACCAGTATTCTCGGTATCTTCCTGTTCAGCGTTAATGCTACCAAGAAGCAATGGTCGCCATTTACTCCAAAAGATAATTGGATCATTCCCAATCTTTTCATTAACGACATTTACATACCGTTCATACCTTCGTGCATAAAGATGATAACTACCATAACACCGTTCACCATACGGACTTCGCCATAAATTATTCCAACAATACAAAGCCACCGCCCGTTGTATTTCATTACCGTCTAATTTAACAGTAACAATAAACAAACTATAAACTTTAGAAAAGACAACTTTGATATGCTCCCAGCAAGCACCCAAAATCCCAATCATCGCCCCACCAGCAATCCAACTATTCATATCAACCTCCTTTCAAAATGTATTCCTACATAATACTTCATTGGTGGGACATGTGTTGGGATAGGGGGTAAAATTCTTTGAATTTTAAATTAAAAATTAAGAATTAA
>CAMZKK010000211.1 GCA_947311175.1 uncultured Planctomycetota bacterium
ATTGTACGTGGGCATGTTGGGTCGTTTGAAAAACTTCCTGACTCCACCCAACGATGAGATTTCTTGCCAAATGACGGACATTCTTTATTGCCACAATCTTTGGCTGATGCACAATCAACAGCATTGCCCATTTCCAATCTTGCCGATAAATCTCCTTTGTTTAGTTTTTCACAAAATTTAACTACATTCAAGATTGGTTTGGTAATCCCTTTGGTAATAAGAATTGCGACAATTGCCCCAAGCACCAAGAATAAAACCAACATCCCAATTGCGAGCTTTTTGATATATCTATTAGAAGAAGAAGCGGTTTTTTCAATATCATCCCCTATTTCCTCCGCCTTTTTATCTATTGAATTAGCCAAAGCAAATGCCTCAGTCTTGGCAATATTAGTTATTGAAGCCCAACGAATTCCTCCGATATTCATTGGCTCATAGATTACCAATTCCTTTTTGCCTGTGCTACCAACCTTAATATCTTGTCCTGTTTTATTATTTAAGGCAAGAGAGATGTATTTATCTTGCTTCTTTTTCCCCATTTTTCCAATTTTGATAACCCTATCACTTCTTAGTGAAGTTGAGCCATCTTTGTCTTTTCCAACAAGGTAGGTTTCACCAGTCTTACCAAGCCCTACTCTTTCTTGAATGATTTCATCGATTTTTTTCGGAGAGATTTGTAATTCTATAACCCCGATAATTTTACCATCCTTTTTTATTGGAGCAGAAACAAACATTGACATTGCTCCGTTAGACGGGGCATAAGGAGCCATTTCTCCAATTCCAACCTTACCTTGCTCAGCAGCTATTCGCCAAGTTGGGAAGAGGGTGCCAGATTCAATATTTCTTGTTCTCTTGCCAAAATCGGCTTCTTTGAATACAGTAAAATTAATATCACCGTGATCTGGACACATCAAAAATAAATCATAATATCCTTTTTTCTCAATAAATGTCTTGAAGGTTTTAAAATATTTATCGTGGATTGGCTTATATTCTGCCGGAGCGTCATAACTACAATTACCATGCCCAACAAATTTACCGCCAGCCATTCCGCCACCGGCATCGAATGCCGCATCTAATTCAGTCATTGCTTGCACCGTAAAAGAAGATTGTGCCAAGGCATCGACATCGTTCATACATTCTTGAAAGAAAAGCTCTATAGTCTTTGTTTTTAAATGGTTATTTGCCTCTAAGCGAGCAAAGGTTGTTTCTTCCAATGCATCTCTAACCTTTTTTTGAATTACCATAACACCTTTGGTATTGGCTTGGTCGTTAAGCTCTTTAAATTTTGTCTTCACACTACTAATAATAAGCAACACCAAAACAACCACCGGAACAACCACCATCGCAAGATGCGACACCACCAACTTTTTACTTAACTTCATAATATTCTCCTCCTAAAATCAACAAGAAAAGTCACTTCACACCAAATAAATCTACATCCCCCCCACTTTTTTGTCCACTCTTTTATTTAGGGACAGGCAAGTATATTGTTGTTAATTAGAGTTTTATTTGGTTTAGGAGGTATTTATTATGCCAAGAGCTAGTCGTCATCGTACACATCAGAAATATGGTTGTTATCACATTATATCCCGGGTTGCGGGAGGCAACACTTGGTTTTCTGATGAGGAGAAGGAGTATTTTTTGAAGCTCTTAGAGAGGTTTTCTAAATGTTTCTTTGTTGACATTCATTCTTTTTGCATAATGGGCAATCATTTTCATATACTGGCAACCGAACTAAAAGAAGAATCGTTGATAGCAAGTAAAGATGATTTGCTTGACCGATATAGGTTAGGGTTTGGTGAGACAGCTCAAATTCCACAAGGAACTTGGGTCGATGGAATATTGGAAGCAGATGAAGATTTTGGAGTTGAACGTTTGCGTGAACGACTAGGCTCAATTTCAAGATTTGTTCAAGAGTTAAAACAAACCTTTACGCGTTGGTTTAATAAACGCCACAACAGGCGTGGGTATTTATGGGGAGATAGATTTAAGGGAGTGCTAGTATCTAAAGGAGAGGCAGAGGCGGTAGCAAGTGCTTATATTGATTTAAATCCTATTCGGGCAAAAATTAAAGGAATAATGGTTCCGGAAGATTATCGTTGGTCAAGTATCGGATTACTTGCAAGGTCAAAAAAAAGAGGAAATGCATTACTTTCACCTTTGAGCTATGAACCATGTATTGAACATGGTTATGACTGGTATCGAAGGTTTGTATATGAAAGCGGGGGCATTGACCGTTCAACTATGAATAAAAAGAAAGGCGTAATCTCTATCGAAGCAATCAAAGATATTAAGAGAAGATGCGGAAGGCTGGGGATTATCCAGAAATTAAAATATAGATGCCTGAACCTATCTGAGGGAATTGCTGTTGGAAATGCTGATTTCATTGAGCATTTGCAAAGGAAAACCAAAAAGAAATATATAACCCCAAGAAAATTTATATACCCTGACAAAGAAAAAGGCAAACAATTAAAAAATTACAGCACCGGCCTTTGTACCACAAGGGTTCTAAAGATTCCGCGATGTTAACAAAATAATAAATCCAACAAGCATTCTAGAAAAACAGATTTCCAACAATCAAGCAATCAAACTACGTCAAAAAAACAAAATCCATCGCCGTTTATGCCTCCCAATCATCCCAAGCATGCATTATTTCACTTATATTTCACTTAGAGCCCATCAGCATAAAACACCTCAAAGCTTATCCCCCAAGCCAAGATTTTTTTGTGGTTATTTTCTGATTATTGCCTGTCCCTAAATACTTTATGACAGCCAGATAATAGATCAATATCACGGATTATGGCAAATTGAAGAATGCTTTCGCATTAGCAAACACGATCTCAAGATAAGACCAATCTATCACTGGACACCGAAAAGAATAAAGGCTCATTTACTAATCTGTTTTGTTTCTCTAGTTTGTGTA
>CAMZKK010000212.1 GCA_947311175.1 uncultured Planctomycetota bacterium
CAGTTATGGTAGAGTGTGGATAATTTAAGCCAATACCAAACAGCTATTTTATAAATTTAATCTTATATGGATATTGATATATTTCACCCTTGTTTGCCGCAATTGCTCCCTTGATAAGACAAACAAGATCGAAAATTGCAAGGGCAGCGATTCCTATAAATCCAATTAAAACAAATACTAGTGGAACGCATATTAAAACGCCAATCATTATGGTTATTTGAAAATTAATGGAATCTTTTCCGCAAGTATTAATAAATTCAGATTCATCTTTTTTTATAAGCCAAAGGATCAATGGTCCTAAAATATTACCGAAAGGAATGCCTATTAGTCCACAAAGTGCCAATAAGTGGCAAAGCATTCCCATGGTTTTCTCACTAGGACTTACTTCACTTGAAATAGTAGAATTTTCTTCATTTTGATTATTTGTTTTCTCACCATCCCTTTCTTCTTTTGTTTTTTCGTATTCACCATCATTAAATTTAGGCAATTCATTTTCATTTTCTGTCATCTTTTTATCTCCAATTATAGATTGATTTTTAGATGTCACTACAGACAGCTAATTTAATAATATCAGATTCTTCTGCTTAAAGTCAAGGACTTATGTCGCTATAAAATAGTTGGGTGATAAAATTGGTTCTTTCCTTCTTGCAATGAAATCCTTATTGCGATACGATTTTTAATTATTATCTAAATGCCGCAGTAGATACCCTATAGTGGCATAAACTACGAAGTTTAGAACCAATTGTTTATTTAGAGGTAACTATGTACAGGCTTAATTATCTTCTGCTTGCAATATTGTTCTTTTCAGAATTGTTGCAGTTTAATAACCAGCTCCTTAGTGCCGAAGCACAAACTTCTGAGGGCATGAAAGAGAGTTGGCAACGCGACTTGGATTATGAAGAAAAAATGCATATTACCGAGCTAATTAGGGGGCTTGATGTACCATATCAATATAGAAATGAAATTATTGAAAAATTAGTAACTGCTGGAATGGGGAAAAACAAGCAAATAGTTGAAAGCCAGCTTATCAGTGCCCTAAATTTTAAAAATATGCAAATCAGAATGGGGGTGGTAGAGATTATGTTGAGGATTGGTAATGCCCATAAATTTACCACCGCAATAGCAAATATGATTACTTATGAGCCATTTTCTGATGTAAGAATAAAAGTTATCAGAATTCTCCCTGCATTTATGATTTCAACCTTTAAAAAACGGGCAAGTTCGTTAGCATTATTAGATGCGGAAGATTTTTCTTTGACCACAGACTTGAGAGAAATCCTTCGTCGCCCACCAATAAAAAGTAATAGTATGAAATTAGATCCCAAAAAAGCTCGAACAAGAATGAGCGTGATTAATGCTATAACTTCTCAATTAGACCCAATTGGAACTGCTATAAATGGGCTAACTCTTAAAAACAAACAATTAGAAATAAAGATTCTTTTGGATAATCTTACTTATGAAAAATTTAATGGTAATATTGATGACTGTATTGACAAGTGGTTGCGAATAAGAAATAGTGCCAAAATAAAAGACAAAGATTTCATTATTACCGTTCAATCAAATGCATGCAAAATGCTGTCTGCTATCGGGGGAATTGAGGCCTGGAAACAATTGATTGCCCTCAGCAGGGTTGATAGATTAGAATCTAAAATCGCTGCCGGAAGTGCTTTTGCAGAGCTATCACATTTTTCACAAGAAATTTGGGAAAGAGATCAATCGGTTTTAGCAGGAGTGTATATTTATCCTGACGATATTTATAATTGGAATAATTTCAGTAGTAAAATTATCAAAAAAAATACTAACGCCTATGGTTCAATAATTTGGGAATATTTATCAACAGAAGCCAAGTTAACAATTACTAATATTGAAAAAAACAAAGGAACCAATCCTTTAATCGAAATTTCTCAGCTAAAGAAAAAAACTATTTGCGATGCAATCAATGTTGCCCTTAACAGTTATGATTTATTGGTAAAATTACAAAAAAATAATTACGATGATATCTTTGATAAAAACGAAAAGAAAATATTAAATAAAAGACCAGAAGAAATAAAAACGGAAGAAATTGCCCACCTCAATCGTCTAATTTTTGAAAATAAATTTAATTATAATGTAAGGCATCATAAAAATTGGGGACGGATTTCGGAAGAAGAAAAAATATGGAGATTAAAACGCCAGCAATATTGTAAAAAATTGATGGCTAGTGCATATGAATTTGGCATGAAAACCTTAGAATCAAATTCTTCATCTGTGGTTTTACGAAGCTATGCCTATAAAACTCTTGGAAATTGCAGAAAAAAAGAAGCTGTATTTTTACTTTATGATTGGGCAGCAAGAAAAGAAAAAGACCGCTCTTTACTGCCTGAGGTTTGTGATGCCTTGGGGGAAATCGGTGGAATAGAGGCAGCTAAGGCATTGTCGCAGTTGGCAAATTTTAAGGGATACAGTTCTTCTGTAACTGAGATTCAGAGAGAATATCGATCTGTATTTAGTGCATTTTCTGCCCTTGGTGCAATTGCAAAAAGACCGGAAGATTCTGGCGGGATTTATGCCTTGATGGAGCTTGCAAGACACTTGAATGATAAACGTAAAATTCCTGGATTGCCATCAATCAAAAAACAAGCTTTATGGCAATTACGATATGCATTTCAGGAAGGTAGAGAAAATATTAACCCAAAAGAATGGTTAAAAGTTAGAGAAAATTATTTGCGGAAAACCAATAAAAACAAAAGAAGATCTGTCGTGTTCAAAGCAATAATAAGTAGTCAGTGAATAATCGAATCATTCAAGCCTTCCTTCATTTTAATCCGAAATTACGTAGTTGTCTGTAAATTTAATTAACAACAATTCATTGTAAAAAAAGAAGATTGCAGTATATTTTACTCATGATTTTCAATTAAATAATAGTTAAATATTAAGGATAATAAAATGCGACGATTAATGATTGGTATTTCCGGTGTTCGAGGAGTTGTTGGCGAAACGCTTACTCCTGAACTTTTGATAAGACTTGGTGAAGCGTTTGGAACATTTACCAAAGGAGGAAAAATAGTTGTTGGTAGAGATACCAGAACCAGTGGAGAAATGGTTAAGCATGCCGTTTTTTCAGGATTACTCTCTGCCGGTTGTGAAATTATTGATGTTGGGGTATGTGCTACTCCAACCGCAGCAATTAAGGTCAAAAAGCTGAAGGCAGATGGTGGAATTGTAATTTCTGCCAGCCATAATTCAGCGGAATGGAATGCCTTAAAATTTTTCCGTCCGGATGGAGTTTATTTAAATGATATTCAAGGAAGACAGCTGCTTGACATTTATTATCAAGGTGGATTTGAACATGTTAATTGGGATGGGGTGCGAGAGGTTCACGAA